>JBIKQY010000179.1:0-5728 GCA_044349465.1 Limnohabitans sp.
TGCAATGGCTGGCCCTGCCGCAACACGGGCTGAGTACCGTGTTTGTGGTGGCCTTCATCTCGGCCACGCTGCTGCCTATGGGCTCAGAACCTGCCGTGTTCGGCCTGGTCAAACTCAACCCCGAGTTGTTTTGGCCCGCGATTTTGGTGGCCACTGCTGGCAACACCTTGGGCGGCATGCTCAGCTGGTGGATGGGCTGGGGCACGAACAAAGCGGTGAACCGTTGGCGCTCGTCAAGCAACCACCACCGCGCCTTGATCTGGCTGGAAAAGCTCGGCCCCAAGGCCTGCTTGCTCAGTTGGCTGCCCGGCGTGGGCGACCCTTTGTGCGCTGTGGCAGGCTGGCTGAAAATGCCTTTTTGGCCTTGCACGCTGTACATGGCGATTGGCAAATTCGGCCGTTACCTCGTCATGACGGCCGCTCTGCTGTGGGTGTTTCCGGGGCAGTTCTGAGACACGGCACCCGGCGTCTCAACGCACCCCATTGCGCAGCGGCTGGTCACTGACCCAGCAGCGCAAGTTGTCCAAAAACATCTGAGCCACCCTGTTTTCGTTGCCATCCGAATGGCCTGCGGCATGGGGCGTGACCATCACATGCGGCATGGCCCATAAAGGGGAATCGGTGGGCAAGGGTTCGTGCGCAAAAACATCCAAAAACGCACCGCCCAAATGCCCGCTTTGCAGCGCCGTCACCAAGGCCTCTTGGTCGACCACTTCGCCACGCGCCACATTGATCAGGTGCGCACCTGCAGGCAGCGCCGCCAAGGCGCGTGCATCCACCAACTGGAGGGTTTTGTCGGTCAACGGGCAGGCCAGAATGAGCCAGTCGGTGCGTGGCCACACCGATGGCAGTTGATCAAAGCTGACCATCTGCACCCCGTCGGTTGACGCGTGTGTGGCGGCATCCACGCGCTGGCGCACAGCCACCACCTGCAGGCCCAGCGATGTCAACCAGCGGCCCAGCGTTTGGCCAATCGGCCCCCAGCCCACGATGGTGGCGGTCTGGCCTGGCAGGTCGCGCGGCATGCGCGACCCCATCAAGGGAATCCATTGGCGCGCTTGCTGCTCGGCCATGAGCATCGGAAAGCGCCGTGCCAAGGCCAGCAAACCCGCCAGCGCCACCGTCGCCACCACTTGGGCATTGGCCCCCGACGAGGTGGTCAACTGCACGCCCCTGGCCAGCAAATCCTGGTAGATCTGGCGGTCTGCACCCGCTGAGTGAATGTGCACCCAGCGCAGCCCAGATGAGCGGCGCAACAAGTCATAGACCTGCTGCAAGGCCGGGTAGATTTCATGCTTGGTCGAGGTGCCTGTGACTTCACGCGAGATGAAGGCCACATCGGCGTCGGTGCGCTGCTCGGCCACGGCCTTGTTCAGCGCCAGCAACTCATAGGCCTGGCCTTGCATGGCGTGTGCCACCGCATCGCCCAGCTGGGCGATGCTGGCCTCGGAAATCAGGATGCGACAGGGCGCTGCAGACGAGAAGTTCACACCGGCCCTCAAGTTTTGTAACTCGGGTCCATGCGGTCAAGCTTGCGCAGCAAGGCGGGCCACTCCATCAGCCCATAAGGCCTGCGGGTGCTGGGCTGGTAGTTGTTCCAGGTTTCTTCCAGCACATCGGGCGCGACTTTGACAAAAGGCGTGCTGCAGGCCATGGCCGCCAGTTGGGCATGGCACGCCAGCTCCAGGCGGTGCATCCAGTTGAACGCCTCGCCCACACTGCGCCCCACGGTGAGGGCGCCGTGGTTGCGCAAGATCAGCGCCTCGCCCTGCCCCAGGTCTTTGACCAAGGAGGCCTGTTCGGTCAGATCCAGGACCACGCCTTGGTAGTCGTGGTAGCCGATTTTCAGGAACCGCATCGCCGTTTGGGTGATGGGCAAGAGACCGCATTCGAGCGAAGACACCGCCATGGAGGCCCAGCTGTGGGTGTGGATGACGCAGTCCACCTCGGGGCGCGCTTCATGCACCGCACTGTGGATCACGTAACCCGCTTTGTTGATGCCGTAGTTCAAATCGCCAAAGTCGGGTTGGGACAGGATGTTGCCATCGTGGTCAATCTTGATCAGGCTCGACGCGGTGATCTCCTCATACATCATGCCGTAGGCGTTGATGAGAAAAGCACCGTCTTCGCCGGGCACACGCGAAGAGATGTGGTTGGCCATCATGTCGGACATGCCGTAGATGGCCACCAAGCGGTAACAAGCCGCCAAATCCACCCGGGCCTGCCACTCTGCAGGGGTGCAGCGCGCTTGCATCGATTCGATTTTCAAAAATCCATTTTCAACCATGGCAACTCCTGGCGGCTCAGTCGAGTTTGACGCCAGCGCTCTTGACCAAATTGACCCAGAACTTAGCGTCGTCATTCAAAAAGGCGGCAAATTGTTCAGGCGTGGTGGAGACCGACACATCGGTGCCTTCGCGGGCCAATGCGGCTTTCACAGAGGGCTGCGCCATGGCCGTTTGGGCTGCATCAAAAATTTGCTTCATGACAGCAGGCGGTGTGCCCACGGGCACAAACAGACCATACCAAAACTCGATCGCGTACTCGGGCAGTTTGGCCTCTTGCATGCCCGGCAAACCGGGGACCAAGGCCGAGCTGTTGCGTGTGCTGACGGCCAAGCCTTTCAGGCGACCCGCTTGGATCATGGGCAAGACCGAAGGCGGGGTGCCAAAGGTCACTTGGGTGTCGCCCGCGATCACCGACTGGATGGCAGGCGCACCCCCGCGAAACGGAATGTGCACCATGTCCACACCCGTCAATTGGGTGAACAAAGCAGCGCCCAAGTGCGGCGCAGAGCCATTGCCCGAAGTGGCGTAGTTAAGCTTGCCGGGCGCTTGCTTGGCGCGCGCGATCAGGTCTTGCACCGAGTTGACGCCGATGTTGGGGTTGACCGCAATCACCAAGGGCGAGGTGGTGACTTTGGTGATGGGCACCAGGTCTTTGGGGGTGTAGTTCAGCTTAGGATTAAGGGCCGGGTTGACCGAGATGCTGCTGGGGCTGGCCAACAAAACGCTGTAACCATCGGGCGCGGCCTTGGCCACGTTTTCGGCCGCAATGCTGGAGCCTGCGCCAGCGCGGTTTTCAACAATCACGGTCTGGCCAATGGCTTTGCCCATCGCGTCGCTGATGGCACGGGCCACATAGTCGGCCGCACCGCCTGGGGCAAAACCGACCACCAGGCGAATGGGTTTGTTGGGATAGGCTGCGCCTTGGGCTTGCACACCCATGGCGAGGCACGACAGGACGAATGCTGAAATCAGGTTTCTTTTGTTCATGGGGTTGTCTCCATTAATGGGAATGTCTTGGGGAAATTTCAATCCGACTTGGCAATGCGCAGCACAATTTTGCCGGTGTGTTGGTTGCTTTCCATGTGGGCTTTGGCGTGGTCAAGTTGGTCAAATTCAAACACTTTGTCCAACAGCGGCTTTATGCGGCCATCGGCAAAAGCCGGCAGGATGTGCGCCACGAATTGCGCAATGCCGTCGGCCCGTTGAGCGGGGGTTCGGTTTTTGTTGGAAACCCCAAACAAGCACAAACGCTTGGCATGCAGGGCTTCCAGGTCAATGGTGGCGTTGAGCGTGTTGTCGACATAGCCCACAAAACCCAAACGACCCTGAAAAGCCATGCAGCGCATGCTCTCGGCAAAGACGCTGCCACCCACGGTGTTGACCACCAGGTTGGCCCCTTTTTGATCGGTGACTTGCAGCACGGCTTGGTGAAAATCGGCCGCGCGGGTGCACAAACCCACATCCAGCCCCAGCGGTTTGAGTTGATCGAGCTTGGCCTGCGAGCCCGAAGTGCCGATGACTTTCGCACCCAAGACCTTGGCCATTTGCAAGCTTGCCACACCCACGCCTGAGGACACCCCGTTGATCAAAAGCCATTGACCGGCTTGCAAATTGCCTTGCAACACCAAAAGGTCATAGGTCACCAAAAATGTGAGCGGGATAGAGGCGGCTTGCTCCAGACTCAAGTTGTCCGGCACGCGCATGATTTCGCGCACATCCATCAAGGCATATTCAGAAAAAGCACCTGGGCAGCGGCCCATGACGCGATCGCCCAATTGCCAGGCACCGATGTCGCTGCCCAACTGGACGATCTGCCCCGCGCCCTCCATGCCTGCAGGCTTGCTGCCGCCCTTGCCATGCAGGCCGTGGCCGATGATCAATTCGCCACGGTTGAGCGACGCCGCATGCAGCTTGACCAAGACCTGCCCCGCACCGGGCACAGGCTTGTCCACCTCGCGCAGTTCCATCTGGCCCTGGCCGTTGCTGATGTTCATCCAATACGATTTCATGAGAGACCTCATTCGCCTTTGAAGACGGGTTTGCGTTTTTCCATGAAGGCCTTGCGGCCTTCGGCGTAGTCGGCGCTGTCAAAACAGCCGCGAATGAGCTGGGTGCACAGGTCCATGTCCAACTCGGGCGAGGGTTTGAGGATTTCGCGTGTGATCGCCTTGGCCGCCTGAATGGTCAGCGGCGCGTTGGCCGCCAAAGCCGAGGTGTATTCGGCCAGCAAGTCGGGCAAGGCCTCGGGCGCGCAGACCCGCGTGACCAAACCCAGGCTTTGGGCTTCTTGCGCGTTGATTTTGCGGGCCGTGAAAAACAGGTCTTTGGCTGCACCGGGGCCGATCAGGTCGACCAGGTTTTTCATGGCCGAGTAACGGTAGCCCAAACCCAATCGTGCAGCGGGGACCGAGAACACGGCGTCGCTGGCGGCAATGCGCATGTCGCAGCTGATGGCCACGTTGATGCCGCCGCCAATGCAAAACCCGCGAATGCAAGCCAGCGTGGGCTTGGGGAAGTTGTAGATGCCCATGAGCGCGGTTTCGGCCATGTGCTCGTAGCGGGTGACCGCCTCACGCGCCGCCCGCATGTCTTCGAATTGCGAGATGTCTGCGCCAGACACAAAAGCTTTTTCGCCGGCACCGGAGAACACCACCAGGCGCACCCGGGGATCGTGCTCGGCCTGGTTCAAGAGCACCGGCACGGCCTCCCACATGTCCACCGACAAGGCGTTGTGGCGCGCCACGTTGTTGAACTGGATGAACAGCGTGCTGCCGTCCAGCCAGGTGTTGACCCGCTCGGTGGGTGAGGTGTAGACCACTTCAGACATTCAAAACACTCCTTTGGATTTGAGTTGCGCCAGCGTCTGGGCATCCAGCCCCAGTTCGCCCAAAATTTCTACGCTGTGCTCGCCACGGCGCGGCGCGGCGCGGGCGATGGTGCTGGGCGTGCGCTCCAGCTGCACCGGCTGACCCACCAGACGCTGCGGACCTTGGTGCACCGACACCACGTCTTTGACCATCTTCAAGTGCTGGACTTGCGGTTCGTTGAACACCTCGTCCATGCTGTTGATCAGGCCACAGGCCACCCCGCCATCGTTCAAGCGCTCAATCCAGTAAGCACGGTCTTGCTTGGCCAGGCGTTCATTGATTTCGGCGTTCAGCGCATCGCGGTTCACCGAGCGGCTGGGTTTGTCCTTGTAGCGCGGGTCGGTGACCCACTGCGGCGCTTCCAGAATGTCGCAAAAGCGCTCCCAAATCTTGGCGCCAAACACCGCGATGTTCATGTAGCCATCGCGTGCCTTGTACACCCCAGTCGGGATGCTGGTGGGGTGGAAGTTGCCCGCCTGTGTGGCCACTTCTTCGTCAATCAGCCAGCGCGAGGTCTGGAAATCCATCATGTACACCATGGACTCCAGCAGTGAGGTGTGCAGCCACTGGCCT
>JBIKQY010000180.1:0-5700 GCA_044349465.1 Limnohabitans sp.
GCTTTGTTGTGGGACGCAAGTCCGATCAGCTTTGACGGCGAATCCGTGCGAAGGCAAACATGCCCATCAAGCTGGCCAAGAAGATCATGGCCCACTCGGACAGTGTAGGAATAGGATCTGGCGTCACCAAGGCTGGGCCACCCGGATCAACGATAGTGCCGTCGGCTTGCAAGTCGTTGTCACCAACACCACCGTCGGTCAAGGTCAGCGTCACGCTCATGCGGTCAGCAGCGAACACGGCGCGGCTGGTGTCCAACTGGTACCAGTGGTCTGTCGGCCGTGCAGCGGTCTTGCCGTACTTCATGTAAACGGCCCCTGTTGGCACTGCAGTGGTGTATTGCACCACCACCGTTGCATCGCTGCCTGAAGTGCCGGTGGTCAAGGTCAGGTCCAAAAGGCCGTTTGTGAGGGCCACACCGCGCGGCAGTGCTGCGGTTTGTGTTGCAGTTGGTGTCGCGGTAAAGGAAGCCGAAGACACCGTCCAGCCGTTGTTGTTGCTGGCTGTCAGAGAGCCCGAACCTGCTCCAGCGTTGGTGGCCCAAGGTGCAGTGCAACTGGCATTGGTACCAGAACCTGTACCTGAGCATGTCCACGTGTATTGCGCGTTGGAAGAGGTGACCAGAGAGGCTGTTCCGGCAGAACACAAATTGGTTGAGGGCACATACGCTAAGGCCTGGCCGGCGGAAGTGCCACAAGCACCATTAACTGGCGCAGTCACAGTCAGGGTTGCAGTCTTTGTACCAGCCCTGAAAAGGAGGGGGTCTGCTTGAGCCGCCTGTGAGGCCGTGATGGTCGTTGTGCCTGCACCGACAAGGGTCAAAGCACCTGTGTTGGCGTCGATTGTTGCTACCGATGTGTTGCTGCTCTGATAAGTAATGGAAATCGGGCTGTCACTCGTCGCTGTCATTGATGGATTTGCTGCGCCAATGTCGAGCGTCGTATTGGAGAGCGCGATTTCTGGATTTTTTCCGATGTTGAAACTGATGGTTCCATCCGAAACCCCACCTGCATAATTGGTAACAACTGCAACATAAGCGGTGTTGGCGAGCAGATCAGCGGTAAAAACTGAAAACAAGCTGTTAGGTGATTGCCCGCCGTCATCGTTACAGCCGACCAAATTGTCGGCAGGGCTGTTTGGGTTAAAAGACCCCAAATAAACGGCCATAAACGGGTCGTCTATCTTTGTGCTGCCTGTTACCTGAAAGCTGTAAGACCCTGCAGATTGCGTTGTAAAGGTGGCAGTTCCATAAGATCGCGCTGATGTTGGTGAACTGACGCCACAACGGGGGAATGAGTTAAAGCTTGAGCCAGGTGTAAAAGTGGTTGAATCCGAGTGGTTTGCGCTAGACAACACTGCTGAAAACGCGATGTTTGAAAAAGCAAGTGCAACACCAGCAATAAAAAACTTTTTTAGCATTTGAAAATCCAAAAAAACAAATGAAAATTTTATCAATTTTGCAAGAGCCGTCAATATATTTTTAATGATTCTTATAAAATAATTTTAGTAACTATATAAATTTAATTTAATTGAAAGTCGGAATTCATACTTGGATTTATATGTAGCACAAAGAACTCACAAGCCAATTTCACGAATCTGGGGACGCTGCACTGCAATATGCGCTTGGTGAGTGATTGGCCAAAATAACTTTGCTCCTTCCGGTATCCCGTAGGGGCCGAATCCGACCGCACTACGGTGGACTATGTCGTGAATGACAAGGGAATCAAGCTGCTGCCTGCGTGTGTTGGGACCGTGCCACTTTTTTCAACCTTTCGCGCGCTTGCAGCAATAAATGCCCTCACCAAGTGTCAATGGCCAGCGAGCCATCGGCAGACCGGACTTGACCCGACTCCAGACCCGCCACCAACCACGCCCGCGTTTCGGCCGGGTCGATCACTGCGTCGATCTCCAGCGTAGCCGCCATGTTGATCGCACTGCCGTTGTCGTATTGCTGCGCCAACAGCTGCTCAAACAGCGCTTCGCGCTCGGGGCCTTCGGGCACGGCCTCCAGTTCTTTGCGGTAACCCAGCCGCACCGCGCCCTCCAGGCCCATGCCGCCAAACTCGCCGGTGGGCCAGGCCACGGTGCTCAGGGTTTCGTGAAAGCCGCCGCCGGTCATGGCCATGGCGCCCAGGCCATAACCCTTGCGCAACACCACGCTGAGCAGCGGCACCCGCAGGTGCGCGGCCGCCACAAACATGCGCGAGACATGGCGCACTTGGGCCGTGGCTTCGGTGTCTGGCCCGACCATGAAGCCGGGTGTGTCCACCAAGCTGACAATGGGCAGCCCGTGTGCGTTGCACAGCTGCATGAAGCGCGCGGCTTTGTCGGCGGCATCGGCGTCGATCGCACCACCCAAGTGCAGCGGGTTGTTGGCCATGAGTCCCAAGGGGCGGCCTGCGATGCGCGCCAGCGCGGTGTGGATGCCCACGCCAAAGCCCGTGCGCAAATGCAACAAGCTGCCCTCGTCGGCAATGCCTTGCATGGCAGTGCGGGTGTCGTACACGCGCACACGGTTCTCGGGCACCACATGACGCAGCGCATTGGCGGGCGGGGCTTGCCATTCGGTTTGCGCGCCTTGAAAACACGACAGGTAATGCCGCGCTGCGCCCACCGCCTGCGCTTCGTTGTCCACCAGGATATCGATCACGCCATTGCCGTGCTGTACGGCGCTCGGGCCAATTTGCTCCGGTTTGAAGATGCCCAGGCCGCCGCCCTCGACCATGGCCGGACCACCCATGCCGATGTTGCTGCCTGCAGTTGCGATGATCACGTCGCAGCAGCCCAGCAAGGCCGCGTTGCCCGCAAAGCAGCGCCCTGCCACAATGCCCACCACCGGCACACGGCCGTTGAGCTGGGCAAACGAGGCGAAGGTGGCCAGGTTCAGGCCCGCGACGATGGCGACATCGACATCACCCGGTCTGCCGCCGCCGCCTTCGGCGAACAGCACCACCGGCAGCTTGTTTTGCAAAGCCACGCCCAGCATGCGGTCGGTCTTTTGGTGGTTGCGCATGCCTTGTGTGCCGGCCAGCACAGTGAAGTCGTAGGCCATGACGACCACGCGCTGGCCATTCACGCAGCCGATGCCGGTGACCATGCCGTCGGCGGGGGTGTTGCGTATCAGGTCGTCCGCCGTGCGGCGGCGGCTTTGCGCGGCCACGGCCAGTGCGCCGTATTCCACAAATGAGTCAGGGTCACACAGGTCGGCGATGTTCTCGCGGGCTGTGCGAAGCCCCATGGCGTGGCGCTTGGCTACGGCCTCGGGGCGAGCTGCGTCTTGGGTGAAGGCCAGGCGAGCTTGCAGCTTTTGCAGGTCGGCGCGTTCCTCTGCACTGGGCGAAGCCGCTGCGCTGGCGGCAGGCACCACAGGTTGTAAGACCGCATCTGCCACGGGCATGAGCGCGCACAACACCTCGCCTTCGGCCACCGTTTCACCGGCTTGGAAATACAGCTCACCCACACAGCCGGCCTGAGACGCACGGATTTCGTGCTCCATCTTCATGGCTTCGAGAATCACCAACACATCGCCTGCGTTCACGTTCGTACCGGGGGCGACCAGCCACTGCACCACCTGCGCTTGAAGGGGAGATTGAATGTTTTGCATCGGATCATTGTCCTTGCCGACCCGTGCGACAGTGGGTCAAGTGCGGGACAATTTTTGGATCAAACCCGTTGGTGTTTGCAAATGTCGATGTGAATACTGGATCCCGGGTCTTCGTCCGAGATGACAAAAAGAGAGACTTCACTGTGACTTCACACTGACTTCACTGAGATTGCAAGATCACCACGACGAACCGGTAGACTGGCTTTTTTGAACCTCTTAGACTTCCACCATGAACTTCGAACCCCTGATCGAGCTGACCCGCAACGGCATCCAGGAATGCGTGCACATGGGCGCACTGGCCGTGACCGACACCGAGGGCCGCGTGTTGGCGCAAGTGGGCAACCCGCACTGGCTGTGTTTCACCCGATCCACCCTCAAGGCCATGCAGGCTTTGCCGCTGATCCAGTCGGGCGGGGTGGCGCATTTCGGCTTCACACCCACAGAGCTGGCCCTGATGTGCGCCAGCCACAATGGCGAAGAGATGCACGTCGAGCAGGTGTCGTCCATCTTGCGCAAAAGCGGCAGCAACACGCGCCAGATGCGCTGCGGCTGCCATGTGCCTTACCGCTTCACGTTTTTTGACCGCCCCATGCCCGAAGGCTTTGCCTACGACGAGCGGCACCACAACTGCAGCGGCAAGCACAGCGGTTTTTTAGCGTACTGCGTTCAGCACGGCTTGCCTACCGACAGCTACACCGAAGTGGATCACCCGCTGCAACAAAAAATTCGCCAGGCCGTGGCGCACTTAGCGGGCTTAGATGAGCAAGAGCTGGCGCTGGGCATCGACGGTTGTTCGGCCCCCAATTACGCCATGCCCTTGTCACGCTTGGCGCGCAGCTATGCCCGACTGGCGCAACCCGAATCCGACGGCCTGTATGGCAAGAGCTTGCAACAGCTGGGCCAAGCCATGAGTGCGCACCCCGAACTGGTTTCGGGCACCGGGCGCAACGACGCAGATTTCATGCGCGCCGGTCGGGGCGACTGGGTGACCAAGGTGGGCGCCGACGGCGTGCAGGTGGTGGGCAGCCGTTCGCGTGGTCAGGCTTTGGCCATCAAGATCATGGATGGCAACAAGGCGGCGCTGTTTGCCGCCACCGTGGAGGCGCTGGACCAACTGGGTTGGCTGGACGATGCACAGCGCCAGGAACTGGAACCCTGGCGCGCGCAGGTGCTGCTGAACGTGGCGGGGGTGCCCGTGGGTGAACGAAAAAGTCTTTTTAAATTGAAAGCTTGACGATTGGTGGTGTATAACGCTTGCTTTTGTTTTCTAATGACTGACAGTTCTGGAGGGCTGTGACATGAAAAAAACAAATGCCAGTGGTTTCATGCGGTCTCGTCTCACCTGGGTGTTGCTGGCTTGCGGGTTCGCCTGCAGCGCTGCGGTGGCGTCGCCCGACAAAGCGCTGAGCCCAGAGGTCAGCGCGGCGGATATGCCGGTGCCCAACCCCGAATGTGAGATCACCGTCACGGCCGCGCCCTTGCAGTTTCGGCAGTTTGACGAAGTCGAAATCAAGGGGGTGGCCATCACCGACGCGCAAGCCAAATTGGCGCAGCCGGTGCAGGTGATTTGTCGCCGCGAAGTGGAGCGCAGCCCCGCGTCCTTTGCGGGTGAATTGCTCCAGCAACTGCCTGCCTTGTTGCAGCACCCGGCCGGCGGCTTGTCAGGCCCTTTGGGCCTGGCCTCGGTGCATGGTCATGCAGCGGGCACCCTGGTCTTGCTCAATGGTCAGCGTTTACCGGGCTTGGGACTGTCAGGCTGGCGTGGCCGATCGGACGCGCTGGACCTGCGTTTTTTGCCCTTGTCGGCCATTGACCGCGTCGAAGTGCAAACACCTGGTGCCTCCAGTGCCTTGGGCTCTGACGGCATTGCGGGCGTGGTCAACATCCGCACCCGCAGCACGCGTGGGCTGGCCATCGGCGCTGAAAGCTTGCACCCCAGCCGGGGTGAGGGCGAAGGCCAGGGGCTGAATGTGGCCTGGGGCCATGGCAGCTTGCGCACCGACGGCTATGCCCTGCAGTTGCACGCGGCGCTGTCGCGGCGGCATGGCGCGCTGTGGTCGCCCGACTTGCAGGCCTTGCGCGTGGCCCCTGCCAGCAC
>JBIKQY010000181.1:0-5680 GCA_044349465.1 Limnohabitans sp.
AACCGGCCTTGATGTCACCAAAATACTCTTTCCACAGCGGTGGCAACCTCTGACCCTGGGGCAGACTCAGCCACAGGCGCAACAAATGCCGCTTGAGTGCTGGTTCCTCGTGGTCTTCAAAGTTGGTGCGCGAATGAATCACCACATAGTTGTTGAGCAGCTGCAAATCACCACGGTCCAGCTGCATCGAATAACAAAATCGTGGATCGGGTAACAAAACATCCAGCAAATCCAGCAACGCGATCTGTTCCTCCGTTAACCGAGGCACCTCAGGAAAATCGCGTTGGGCGGCCGTGACATTTTTACGATTGGCTCGCAAAGAGAAGAAATCAGGATCGTCGCCCAAAATGGGGCACTTGTAATAAGGCGGTTGTTTGGGATCATTGGCACCCTGGTAGCTGTAATAAAAAGGCTGCTGCATCACAGGAATCAAATCGGGACGCAGGCGTTTGATCTCATTGACCACCGCGATGGAGCTGGTCACCATGCTGGTCCCACCCGTTTTGGCGGTTTGCAGACACAGCAAGGCCACCACATCACACGAGTCGACATGAAAATCCAGTCCCGCATTGGTGTTGTAGCCCCGGCCATTTTTGACCTTGTAACTGCCCCCCTCGTCCCGGACATCGTTCATGACCTGGCTGGCTTGGTTCTGCGTCCTGGCCACGCCCACGTTCAAACCAATGCCCCAATGGGCCAAGCGTGCATCTTCGACGGACCAACGATGAACAGGGAAGCCCTTGATCAAGCACATGCCGAAATCTTTTTGCGTGACATCGAACGCCCGATCAATGGCCTCTTTGGCTGCCCCTGAAAGCGGAAAGTCATCCGAAGTCATCTGCAGCCAGTCTTTACCCGTTTGTTTGGCATGCGCCAAAGCACGCTCAAAACCTTCAATCGCCTCAGAACTCAGCCAATGAACCCATGAAGAATCCTGTCGCAAATCCTGCGCCAACCAGGGTTTGGGTATGGGATGAACTGGGATGGGGGTAGCCTGCATTGAACGGTCTCCTGGGGTCAAAACTCAGCCGACAGTTTCGGCAAAAGACATCATAAAAACATTCTTCATCAGTAAAAGACACATTTCGTTGAATGCTACTTAAAATAATCTGATGAAGTTTTCTTTCTTTGAAACGCTGGAAGCTGTTCTGCGAACAGGCAGCTTGAGTCGTGCCGCAGACGAAATGAACCTCACACCCAGTGCGGTCAGCATGCAGATGAAGCAGGTGGAAGTTTTTTTCGGACAGCCTCTGTTTGATCGCTCGGGTTTACAGGTCAAGCCCATGCCATTTGCGCACGAAGTGGCCAGTGTCATGCATCTGCCCATGCAGCAAATTGAGCAGCTTCGCCGACGCAAGTCCATTCAAATCGAAGGCACGATACGCTTGGGCGTCATTGAAAGCATGCAAGCCAGCTTGCTGCCCGGTGTCATCCAACACCTCTTGAAGAAACACCCTGCACTGCAACTGAAACCCGCAAGAGGACGTGCCGTAGAACTCATCGCCGCCGTCAAAGCGAATGAACTGGACGCAGCCATTGTGGTTCAGCCTGTCAAAGGTGGATCACAGCGCCTGCATTGGCAGCACCTCTTCAAAAACGAATTGGTCGTCATTGCGCCGCCAACAGCCAAGGCGACCAAGATCCAACAACTGTTTTCTGATTACCCATGGATCCGCTTTGATGCCAGCACCAGCACCGGAAAATTGGCTTCGCAGTGGATCGGCCAAAACATGCCGCAAGCGCAAAGAAGCATGGATTTGCCCTCGGTTCATGCAGTCTTGTCCATGGTCAATGCCGGGCTGGGGGTGTCGATGGTGCCATCCATTGACCCCCGCATGATGATCGCCTATCCTGTGAAGGTTTACCCCATTGGCAGGGGGGCCCCCGTGTTGAATGTGGTCTTGCTCACAAGAAAAAACGACCCGAACGCCCGTACCATTGACGCTTTGTTTGAATCCCTCCAGGCGGTTGCTCTCCACATGTCAGCGACTGTTCGTTGAACACCTTCACAAGGATTTCATGCATTACGACTTGACAGATTTGCGTCTTTTTTTTCACGTTGGTGAACAGTTGAATCTGACACGGGCAGCCGAAAAATGTTTTTTGTCTGTTCCTTCCGCCAGCTTGAGAATCAAGCAGCTTGAAGAGAATTTTCAAACGCCATTGATGCTTCGGCAAGCCAAGGGTTTGCAGTTGACCCAGGCGGGAGAAGCCATGGCCAATCACGCCAAACTTGTGTTGCAGCAATTGGAGGTCATGCATGCCGATCTGAGGCCTTATGCCCTGGGCGTGAAGGGTCGCATCAGGCTTCAAGCCAACAGCACGGCCACCAACACTTTTTTAGCCAAAGCGCTGTCGGCGTTCTTGAATGACAACCCCGACATTGACATTGACCTGGAAGAATTGCCCTCGCGCGACATCATTTCCTCAGTCGCCAAGGGTGCCGCGGATTTAGGCATCGTGGCTGGGTCTGTTGACGCCGACAAAATTGATGTGGTCCCGCTTTATGCCGATGAGTTGGTGGTCGTTTGTCATTCGGACGCCGCCATTGCCAACGAAATTTCGGTGAAATTGTCTGACATCCTGGACGAATACCGTTTTGTGGGCCTCAACCAATTCAACTCCATTCAGTCATTTCTGGACCGCAAAGCCCAAAACATCGGCAAGCGTGTCAATTTGAGAATTCAAGTCGGCAATTACGAAAATGTCTGTCAGATGGCTGCTGTTGGCGTGGGCATTGCCATTGTTCCACGGGCCATTGCGCTGAGCCATGCGAAATCAAGCGGCTTGCGCATGATTCCTTTGGAAGATCCTTGGGCGAGACGACAAATCAGCCTGGTCAAGCAACAACAGCGGATGCTGCCCAAGTTCAGCGAGGATTTGATTCGCCATTTGAGGCTGGCCGCCAGCCAAGCACCAACCTCCACCATCAAACCGGTGTGAGCCACCCGTGACGATCGGGCGTCAAACCCCTGACTGTTTCGAAATAGATTTTTTGCATGAGACGGGTTTGTTCACCGATCTTGCCGTCACCCACCGGCAAACGGTCGATCTGAACAACAGGAATAATTTCCTGACCCGTTCCACATAAAAACGCTTCATCCGCAAAGTACAACTCGCTGCGGTCTATCTCACGCTCCACCACCGCCCGTCCAGTGGCCTCTTGGTACAAGGTGATGACCGTATCCCTGGTAATGCTCTCCAAGATATTGCTACCAATATGGGGCGTGATGAGCTTTCCATCACGCACCATGAAAAAACAAGCAATCGGTGCTTCAGACACTTTGCCGGATGGCGTCAACATCAATGCACCGTCGTAGCCATCGGCCTTGGCTTGCAACTGCGTCAATCGGGCATTGTGATAATTGGCCGTTGCCTTCACACGAGGTGGACTGGCGTTGTCAGACAAACGGCTCCAGGAGCTCACCCCCAGACTCATGCCCGTGTCGGCAAATTTAGGCCGCTCGCGTGGAGAGGCCGCAGCGGTGTAACCCACTGGGCCCGTCTGGGCCATCAATCCCAATGCCTCGATGTACACCAGCAGACGGATGTAGACATCGTCATCGGGTTCGTTGGCACGGATCAAACCGGCCAGCTCTTGTCTGATTTTTTCCGGATCGAAAACGTGGTCAAACCGCATCACCTTCATCCCGGCCTGCAATCGCTTCAAATGCTCCGCCAAGCGAAAAATCTTGAATTCGCCCGTGACCGGGTTTCGATAGGCACGAAGCCCCTCAAACAAGGCCGTGGCATAGGTCATGCCCAATGTCATCGGATGGACTTTGGCCTCGGCATAAGGCATCAATTGGCCGTTTTGCAAAATGATGTTGGCTTGCCACATAAGGTTCAATCTTTCTTGAGGCCCAGTTCCGGAATCAAACGACCCATCTGACGGTACACCCCAGTCACCGATGCCGTGAATTCGGCATGTCCTTGATAAGCCGTCGAGCCCTTGAGCTTGTTGACCAAGTCTGCAAATCCAGGGGTTTTGACCATGTCAGCCGCTGCGGCATTCCACTCTTTGATCACGTCAGCAGGAATACCTGCGGGTCCGGCAACACCATAAAAGATAGGCACTGAAAGTGGGAAATTCAATTCTTTGTAGGTGGGCACGCGTGGGTACTCAGGGATTTTGTCTGGGCCACTCTCGGCCAAAAGTCGAATCGTTCCGGCCGCTGCGTGCGGCGGGAATTCGGCAGCAACCAGCGCTTGGATCTGACCACCCAGCAAGCCGTTCATGGCATCGGCGCCGCCTTTGTAGGGCACATAAGTGGCTTGTATGCCAGCCGCGCGGAATGCGGCTTGTGTGGAGATGTGGGTTCCGCCGTTGGTGGCCGCTGTTGACCAGAACAACTTGTTGGGGTTGGCCTTGGCCCAAGACATCAACTCTTCAATGGTCTTGTGGGGTGAATCTGATTTGACGAAAAGTGGTTGCGCACTGACCAAGGTTTGAAACAAGTAGGTGAAGTCCTTGGAAGGGTCATAACTCACGGTCTGAAAATACGGTGCCACGGTGAATGGACTGGTGGTCGCCAACGCCACGGTATAGCCATCAGGTTTGGCCCTGGCCAATAGCCCTGCTGCAATCGTGGCACCGGCTCCAGGCTTGTTGTCAACGACAACTGGCACTTTCCAGCGTTCCTTCAGGTACTCAGCCATCCAACGCGATGACATGTCACCACCACCACCAGGAGCAAAGCCAACGATGATGGTGACTTGTCTTGATGGAAATTTATCTGGCGTTTGGGCCTGCGCCGTGCTGAAAGCCCATAGCGATGCGATGAACATCACCATTTTTGAAATCGAAATTGACATGCTGGTCTCCATTTATTGATTGACAGACAAAACAAGTCCTGCACGCTCAATGGCAGCGTCTAGCCATGCAGGCGAAATAAACCCTTGCGCTATGGAAGCGATGCGCAAACTCTCCTTTTCCATTTTCTTGACCACTTCTTGCGCAACGCTGGCGATGGATGCAAAGGGAACGACCACGACACCATCGTCATCCCCCACGATCAAATCGCCAGGATGGACCGTCACACCGGCACAGTCAATGGTCGTCTGAAGCCAGGCTGGCCCATCTTTTCGGCACTGCTGCGCATAAATACATGCCGCAAATACAGGCCATGGCTCAGAACGCAATTTTTCCGCATCACGAACAGCACCGTTGAGGACAATGCCGGCAAGCCCTTTGTGCATGGCGGCCATTGCCATGATTTCACCCACGGGTGCGCCCAAAGCGCCACCCGATTGCTCCGCCACGATCACATCGCCAACCTTGGCTTCTCTGACCGCCACATGCATCCCCAGGTTATCTGCAGGCGGCAGTTTCAGCGTGTAAGCGGCTCCGAGCAAACGCATGCCTGGCCGCAAGGCGCGCACCGATGGGTGCATGACATGACCCGGCCCTAGAACATCGCTGATGGTGGCCACAGGCAAGTGTCGATAGGCCTCGATGAGTTCTGTGGAGGGGCGTTCGAAAGCAGGGCCAATCGTCAACATGTCATCAACCTCTCATCGCTTTGAGTTGGTGTGCATACCCCGATGCATCGATCTGAACATCAATCAGGCAAGGCCCGTCCGCATCGAGTGCGGTTTGCAGCGCTTGCGCATATTCGGCTTCATTGTGAACCGAGAAACCCAAACCACCCAATGCTTGCATGGCACCCGCAAAGTCATG
>JBIKQY010000182.1:0-5671 GCA_044349465.1 Limnohabitans sp.
ACATGCGAAAGCCTTCAAATTGTGACCCGCGATTATGTGCAAGGCATTGAAGTGGCACTGTCACCTGTGCGGAAAAGCGTTTCAGCGGATGGGCTTCAGACGCCAAAATTGCGCAAAGTCGCTTCGATGGCTGCGGCCGTGGCCAGTGGTTTTTCCATGGGGAAGAGGTGCGAGCCGTCGAGCATCATGATGCGGCCTTTGACGACTTGGTGCGTCAAGTCGGTGCCAGCTTGGCGCATTTCGGCCGAATGCGTGCCGCCGATGAAGGCGACAGGACATTTGAGGGGTTTGCGCTTGAGCAGGCTGTCGAGTTTGTGCGGCAGGCTGTTGTAAATCGCGGTTTCGACGTCACGGTCAAAGCTGAGCACGCGCTGGCCGCCTTCGTCGTGGGTGCCGTGTTCGATGTAGTCGCGCAAAACTTGCGGGTCCCAGCGGGCAAAGGATTTTTTGTGCGCAAAGCTCTCGAGCGCGGCTTGGGCATCGGGCCAGTGATGGCGGCGTTTTTGGCTGATGCGCCCGGGCGAGAGGGCTCCAATCAGCGGCGTGCGTTTGGCCAGACCCAGCGTGGTGGCGCGCCAGCCGCCCAGCACGGGCGAGTCGATCAGCACCACGCCACGCGCCAGTTCGGGGTGGCGGGCAGCGCACATCAAGCTCAGGATGCCACCCAGCGAATGGCCCACTAAAAAAGCGGGTTCGCCGTCGCCTTGTTGGTCTCGGGCAAAGTCGGCCAGTTGCTGCACCAGATTCGGCCAGTTGTTGGTGACGGGGTATTGCGGATCGTGGCCAAATTTTTCGATGGCGTCGACCACAAAGCTGCGCTGGCGCAGGTTGTCAAACAGCACACGGTAGGTGCTGGCCGGGAAGCTGTTGCCGTGCGAGAAGATGATGCGAGCGTTCATGGCAGGGCAGGGTCAATCGGTGTAGGAGCCCACCCTGTGGGCGATGGGTTGGGGAGGCTTGGTTGAAAGTGGTCTGAATCGCCCACGGGGTGGGCTCCTACAGAGTCAAGACGGATGATGGCCAACGCCATCAGATCAGTTTCTCTTCAGGTGTGGTGATTTTCTTGAGCAAGGCGTTGCGCTGGGAGGCCACCATGAGCGGGATGTCGGTCGCGCCGCCGTTCCACATGGGGTCTTCGATGCTGTCGAACATCTGACGCAGCTTGTCACCCCAGCTCGTGCGCAACATTTTGAAGTAGGGGTTGTGCTCGTCGATGCACATGATGCGGTCGGTGTGCAGACTGCCCGCTTGGTAGACCACCATGTCCAGCGGCAGGCCGACCGACAGGTTGGACTTGAGGGTGGAGTCCATCGACACCAGCGCGCATTTGGCGGCTTCGTCGAGCGGGGTGTTGGGGGTGATGACGCGGTCCAAAACGGGCTTGCCGTATTTGGATTCGCCAATCTGAAAGTAGGGCGTCTCATCGGTGGCTTCGATGAAGTTGCCGGGCGAATACACCTGGAACAAGCGCATGCCTTCGCCGCCGATTTGCCCACCAAAGATCATGGACACGTTGAATTCCACACCCGAGGCGCGCAGTGCCGCGGCATCGCGCTCGTACACGCGGCGCACGGCGGCACCCAGCACGCGGGTGGCGTCGAACATGCTTTTGGCATTCCAGATGGTGAGCGGCTCGTCTTGGCCGGGTTCGACCAGTTTCTCGATCTGCAGCACTTCGCGCACCGACTGCGAAATGCTCAGGTTGCCCGCTGACAACAGCGTCATGAAACGGTCGCCCGCTTTTTCATAGACGATCATTTTGCGGAAGGTGCTGATTTGGTCCAGGCCCGCGTTGGTGCGGGAGTCGGACAAGAACACCAAACCGGCGCGGGTTTTGACGGCAACGCAGTAAGTCATGGATTTAACTTTTTGGCAAAAGACGCTGCAAAGCGTACAGGGCATCGAGCGCCTCGCGGGGGCTCAATGCGTCGGGGTTGATTTGGGCCAAGGCCACTTCGATCGGGCTGGGGCCAGCCGTTTCGGTTTCGGGTGGCGCGGCAAACAGGTCGACTTGCTGGCGGCTTTCAGTGGCTCCGGCCTCGAGGGCGCTGAGCGCATGGCGGGCGTGGTTGAGCACCGCTGCGGGCATGCCCGCGAGCCGCGCGACTTGCACGCCATAGCTCTTGCTGGCGGGGCCGGGTTGCAGTTCGTGCAAGAACACGATGGATGCGCCGGACTCGGCCGCGCTCACATGCATGTTCACCGCCGCGGTGTGCGTGGCCGGGAACTCGGTCAGCTCGAAGTAGTGCGTGGCAAACAAGGCAAAGGCTTGTGTTTTGTTGTGCAGGTGTGTGGCGATGCCGCTGGCGAGCGCCAGGCCGTCAAAGGTCGATGTGCCGCGACCGATCTCGTCCATCAGCACCAGGCTGTGCGGCGTGGCGCTGTGCAAGATTTGAGCGGCTTCGGTCATCTCCAGCATGAAGGTCGATTGGGCGTTGGCCAGGTCGTCGGCCGCACCGATCCGGGTGTGGATGGCGTCGATGGGCCCCAGGCGACAGCGGCTGGCGGGCACGTGGCTGCCGATGCTGGCC
This sequence comes from Limnohabitans sp., assembly GCA_044349465.1. Classification (GTDB taxonomy): domain Bacteria; phylum Pseudomonadota; class Gammaproteobacteria; order Burkholderiales; family Burkholderiaceae_C; genus Limnohabitans_A. The sequence continues at coordinate 2,532 of JBIKQY010000182.1, forward strand.
AAAAGCACGATCAGTGCCACCTGGCGCATGTAGGTCGATTTGCCGCCCATGTTGGGGCCGGTGATGATCTGCAAACGCTGCTTGGGGCCGAGCACCGTGTCATTGGCAATGAAGCTGGCACCGGACATTTGGGCCAAGCGCGCTTCGACCACCGGGTGGCGGCCACCGCGAATCTCAATGCAAGGCTCTTTGGTGAACTCGGGGGCGCACCAATTGAGTGTCAAAGATCGCTCCGTCAGTGCGCACAGCACGTCCAGGCTGGCCATGGCCTGCGCCAATTCGGTGAGCGCAGGCACAAAGGGCTGCAGCTGGTCGAGCAGACCTTCGTACAGCCACTTCTCGCGGGCCAAGGCGCGCTCTTGCGCCGACAGGGCTTTGTCTTCAAAAGTTTTGAGTTCGGGCGTGATGAAGCGCTCGGCGTTTTTTAGGGTCTGGCGGCGGCGGTAGTCGTCGGGCACTTTGTCGAGTTGGCCTTGGGTGACCTCGATGTAAAAGCCGTGCACTTTGTTGAACTGCACGCGCAGGTTGGCAATGCCGGTGCGCTCTTTCTCGCGGGTTTCCAGGTCGAGCAAAAACGCATCGCAGTTGGTCTGGATGCCGCGCAACTCGTCCAGCTCGGCGTCCAGGCCGTCGGCGATGATGCCACCGTCGCGCACCAGCGCAGCGGGCTCTTCGAGCAGGGCCATGTGCAGAAGCTCGGCGCAATGCGTGGGCGGTGTGAGCCAGCGGGCCATGCCCGCCAGCAGGGTGCCAGGCTCGGGGCTTAGCGCCTGCAATTGGGTCGACAGCGAGGCGGCTCGCGCCAATGCGTGGCGCAGCGCCACCAGCTCTCGCGGGCGCACTTGGCGCAGTGCTGTGCGGGCGGTGATGCGCTCCACGTCGCTTGCGCCTTTGAGTTGTTCACGCAGACCGCTCCATGCGCCAGCGCCGCTTTCGCCGCGCAACACGGCCTGGGCTTGCAGACGTTGCTGCGCTACTTGCCGATCTCGCGGCGGGCTGAGCAGCCAGCTTTTGAGCAGGCGGCTGCCCATGCCGGTCATGCAGGTGTCGAGCAGGGCAAACAGCGTGGGCGAGTCGGCAGCGCTTTCACCGCGCAGGGTTTGTGTCAGCTCCAAGTTGCGCCGCGTGCTGGCGGGCAGGTCAATGAGCGCGTCCAAGCGCTGCACCTGCACCCGCTGCACATGCGGCAGGCTGCGGCCTTGTGTGTGTTCGGCATAAGTCAGCAGCGCAGCGGCGGCGGCATGCGCGTCGCTCAGGGCGTCGGCGCTCCAGGCGGCCAGGGACGCGGCTTGCAGTTGCTCCAGCAGCTTGCGCTGGCCCAGGCCTGCGTCAAACTGAAAATCGGGCCGCATGGCAAAAGACCAGCTGCCCCTGCCTGCGGTTTTGAGGCTGCGCAGTTTTTGCTCAAACGTGGGTGTCATGCCCGCGCTGGCCAGCAGTTCGCTGGGGCTGATGCGGTCGATCCAGTCGGCCAATTCATCTTGCGCGCATTCGGCCAGGTGCACCACGCCTTGGGTGACGCTGAGCCACGCCAAGCCGCAGCGGTTTTTGCCTGCTTGGTGCACGGCCAGCAAGATGGCTTCGCTCTTGTCGGACAGCAGCTCGGTGTCGGTCAGGGTGCCGGGGGTGACCACGCGCACCACTTTGCGCTCGACCGGGCCTTTGGACGTGGCCACATCACCCACTTGCTCGCAAATGGCCACCGACTCGCCCAGCTTGATCAAGCGGGCCAGGTAAGTTTCCATCGAGTGAAAAGGCACACCCGCCATGAGCACGGGCTGCCCTGCAGACTGACCGCGCCTCGTGAGGGTGATGTCGAGCAAGCCAGCTGCTTTTTCGGCGTCGCCAAAAAACAGCTCGTAAAAGTCGCCCATGCGGTAGAACACCAGCGTGTCCGGAAACGCCGCCTTGATGCCCAGGTACTGGGCCATCATGGGTGTGTGGCCAGCGTAATCAGCGGGGTTGGGGGCGGTAGAGGTGTCGTTTGGCATCAAGGGCTGGGCCGACTCGGCAGGGGTCACCGGGGCACGGGTGCAAGGGTGGGGCTAAGCTGATTTTATTCGGCGCGAGGGGGACGGGTGACTTGAACTTGGTGAACGAAAGTTTTGGGCGCATGCAATGTCTAGAAAAACCACAGGCCTTGCTGGCCCTGGCGCTGCTTTTTGACGTGATGCGGGGCAGCGCTTGTCAAGGTCTTTGGGCGCTCATTTGCATTTACTTACAATGCAATTTGTTTAACTCTCAGGGCTCAGGCGAGCCCGTTGTATGGAAATAGCGATACTTTTTGCCCTCATCTGCCTGAACGGGGTGTTTGCCATGTCCGAGATTGCCTTGGTCACGGCCCGTAAAGCCCGGCTTCAGAAGCTCATCGATGAGGGCGACAGCGGCGCGGCAGCCGCTGTCAAATTGGGAGAAGACCCCACACGGTTTTTGTCCACCATCCAGATCGGCATCACCTCCATTGGTGTTTTGAACGGTATCGTGGGTGAGGCCGCTTTGGCTGCCCCGATGGCCTTGTGGCTGATGTCATTGGGTGTGCCCGATGGTTATGCCAGCTTCGCCGCCACCGGCATTGTGGTGTTGACGATCACCTATTTCTCGATCGTGGTGGGCGAGTTGGTGCCCAAGCGCATCGGCCAGTCTTACCCCGAAACCTTTGCCCGCCTGGTGGCCCGGCCCATCAACTTTTTGGCGCTGGCAACCAAGCCCTTCGTGATTTTGCTGTCGGCCTCCACCCGCGCCTTGCTGCGCCTGATGGGTGTGAAGGAGACCAAGGGCACGCCCGTGACGGAAGAGGAAATCCACGCCATGCTGGTGGAGGGCACGTCCGCAGGGGTGATCGAATCGCACGAGCACACCATGGTGCGCAACGTTTTCCGACTGGACGACCGGCAAATTGGCTCGCTCATGGTGCCGCGTGCCGACATCGTGTGCCTGGACGTGGACGACTCGTTTGAGGACAACCTGCGCCATATCGAAGAGTCGGACCATGCCCGCTTTCCGGTGGTGCAAGGCGGCATTGAAAACATCCTGGGCGTGATCAATGCGCGCCAGTGGCTCACGAGTGCCCTGAAGGACAAATCGCATTCCCTGCGCGAGCAAGCCCTGCAAAGCCCGTTGTATGTGCCCGAGACCATCAC
>JBIKQY010000184.1:0-5625 GCA_044349465.1 Limnohabitans sp.
GGGGAGGTCATCGGGCTGTCTCTTGGGGTGGGTTGAAAGATCAAGCCCCAATTTATCACCGGACCTAGCGGCCCTCAGTCGTGTGCGGGATAGCCTGGTGGGGCCACAGCTGCGCCCTGGATCTGGTGGCGTACAAAGGCCTCGGCCACCCAGCCCGATTGCTTGGTGTCTTCTACAAAACCGTTCAAAAATTGCCGCGCTGGCTCGCTGCGCTGCGCGGGCATGCCCATGGCCTGGTGGATGACCATGAAGCGGCCTGGCAGCAGCCGCACACCCGACAGGCGCTGCGCGTCCGCTTCCAATTGCTGCTTAACGCCTGCGGCCACTTCGAGTTGCTGCGCCATGAACACGTCGACCACGGCGGGTGAGCTGGGCGCACGCACGATGGCGGCGTTTTTCAGGTGGCGCGTTAAAAACAAGTCGTAGGCGCTGCCTGCACCCACCGTCACGCGGTGGCTGGCTTGGTCCACCTCGTCGTTGCTTTGCAGTGGCGAGTCGCTGCGTACCATGTAAGCCCCTTCGATTTGCACATAGGGCGGTGAGAAATGCAGGCCCTCGCCGCGCACCGGGTCGACGGCAAAAAAGCCGATGTCGGCGTCGTCGGCGCGCACGCACTGCACCGATTCGTCGGCCTTTTTGAACACGCGCCATTCAATGCCCAGGCCCAGCTGTGCAGCAAGTTTGCGCGACAAGTCGGCCGAAATGCCCGAAGGCTCGCCTGCGGCGTCGAGCGAGGCGAGCACAGGGTTACCCAGGTTGATCGCCACGCGCAAAACGCCGTGGGGAGCGAGCTGATGGGCCAAAGAGGCTGAAGAGGCTGAAGAGGAAGTGTTCATGGCTGGAGCGAAAAATGGATTGCAGAGTGGGTGTCCATTTTAAAAATGCGAGCCGTTCAGTGGGCTGACAAGTTTCAGGGGGACAAGTGCCAGGCCTTGCTGCCGTTTCAGCCCAAGACCTGAAGCACCGCCGTCAAATCGCGCCCCGTGTGATGCGGCGCAGGTCCTATGGCCTCGGTAGGCAGGCTCTGGCGATTGACCCACAGCGTGGTGAAGCCAAACCAGGTGGCGCCCAGCGCGTCCCAGGCGTTGCTCGAGACAAACAGCACATCGGCCGGGGCAAAGCCAAAGTGGTCTGACACGATTTGGTAGCTGGTGGGCGTGGTCTTGAACTGGCGCACGCTGTCCACCGACAGCACGGCGTCCAGCAGTTCGCTCATGCCCGCGCTGTGCACAGCCGACTGCAGCATCTCGGGGCTGCCGTTCGACAAAATGGCGGTGGCCATGCCGCGCTGGCGCAAGACTTGCAACACGCCCAGGTTTTCCGGGAAGGCCGTGAGCTGGGCGTATTGCGCCATCAGCGCGTCTTCATTCGCGCTGGTGTGCACCAGGCCCAAACGCGCCAAGGCATAACGCAGCGATAAACGTGTGATGTCCCAAAACGATTGGTAATGCCGACTGCCTTTTGGGTTGGGGTCGCTCAGCGAGATCAGCCGTGTGTACTCGATCTGCTTGTCGCGCCACAGCACCGACAGCGCCGCGCCCTGGCCGGGGTAAAGGCGTTCGGCCAAAGCGCCGATCGAATACACATCGAACAAGGTGCCATAGGCATCGAACACCACAACACGGATGCTGGTGTTCGTCATGCCAGGTGCCCTGTTTTCACCAAAATCAAGCAACCCTCGCGGCTGAACGGCTGGTGCTGGCTCATGTGCGGGCTGCGCAGCCAGCTGCCTGCGGGGTAGTCGCCGTGCTCGTCAGAGAACACGCCGTCAACCACAAAGATTTCTTCGCCACCCCAATGCCGGTGAGGGTTGAAAAACGTTTGTGGGGCCCAGCGCACCAGGGCGGTGTTTTGCGTCTCGAAGGTGTTGAGCGGCAAAACCTTCAGGCCCTCCACCATGCCCTGACGCCATTCGCTGCGCTGCGTGTCGATGACCACCCGCTCGTTGTCGCGCGCGTCCAGATGGCGCAGCTTCACAAAGAGGGTGCAGCCCTCTGGCGAGGACGGTGCGTGCGAACTGCCTACCGGGTTCTTGATGTAGGTGCCGGGTCCGTAGACGCCGTGTTCGTCGTGCAGCGTGCCTTCCAGCACCAAAATTTCTTCGCCCCCGCCGTGGCTGTGGCTGGCAAAGGACGAGCCCGGCGCATAACGGACGATGGACGTGGCGCGGGCCACTTCGCCGCCGTTGCGCTCGAGCATGCGGCGCGACACGCCCGAGGCGGGTGAGTCCACCCAATCGAGCGAGGGGCTGTGCACGATGCAGCGCTGGCTCAGGTCAGAGTTGAGGGCCGTCTTGTCGTTCATGTTTGATCGTTGTCATATGGGGTCGCTGCCAAGTGTGCCCCAATCCCCATTGGCGTGCGGCGTGTTCAGCCCAGCGGGCATGGGTTGTACTCAGGGAATGGCAAAGCGCAATGAGTGAGTTAGCCAAAACCAATTGGCTATTATTTTTAATTGCCATAACCTATCATTTTCTCAGCCCTCAAAGGAAGTAGCAATGTCAAACGAAGGCAAATGCCCCGTGATGCACGGTGGCAACACCACCACAAGCAACACCCCCATGGCCTGGTGGCCCAAAGCCCTGAACTTGGACATCCTGCACCAGCACGACACCCAAACCAACCCGATGGGGCAGGCTTTCAACTACCGCGAGGAAGTGAAAAAACTCGATGTGCCAGCGCTCAAAAAAGACCTGACCGCGCTCATGACCGACAGCCAAGATTGGTGGCCTGCCGACTGGGGTCACTATGGTGGCTTGATGATCCGCATGGCTTGGCACTCGGCTGGCACTTACCGCATTGCCGACGGCCGAGGGGGCGCGGGCACCGGCAACCAGCGTTTTGCACCACTCAACTCTTGGCCTGACAACGGCAACCTGGACAAAGCCCGCCGCTTGCTGTGGCCCATCAAAAAGAAATACGGCAATCGCATCAGCTGGGCCGATTTGATGATTCTGGCGGGCAACGTGGCCTATGAATCGATGGGCCTCAAGACCTATGGCTTTGCATTTGGCCGCGAAGACATCTGGCACCCTGAAAAGGACATTTATTGGGGAGCCGAAAAAGAGTGGATGGGAGCGGACCGCTACGAAAGTGACCAACGCGAGTCGCTCGAGAATCCTCTGGCTGCCGTGCAAATGGGCTTGATCTACGTGAACCCCGAAGGTGTCAATGGCCAACCCGACCCCTTACGCACCGCACAAGACGTTCGACTGACCTTTGCGCGCATGGCCATGAACGACGAAGAGACCGTGGCGCTGACTGCGGGCGGTCACACGGTGGGAAAGGCCCACGGCAACGGCAGCGCGCAAAAGCTGGGCCCTGCGCCCGAGGGCGCTGATTTGCATGAGCAAGGTTTTGGTTGGATGAACCACACCAGCCGGGGAGTGGGCCGCGACACCGTGACCAGCGGTATTGAAGGTGCCTGGACCACCCACCCCACGCAATGGGACAACGGCTATTTTCATTTGTTGCTGAACTACGACTGGGAATTGACCAAGAGCCCAGCAGGTGCCCACCAGTGGAAGCCGATCAACATCCAACCCGAGGACATGCCGGTCGATGTGGAGGACCCATCGATCCGCCTGCAACCGATGATGACCGATGCCGACATGGCCATGAAGATGGACCCCGAGTACCGCAAAATTTCGGAACGCTTTCACAAAGACCCCGACTACTTCACCCAAGTGTTTGCGCGTGCGTGGTTCAAGCTCACCCACCGCGACATGGGCCCGAAGGTGCGCTACATCGGCCCCGAAGTGCCCACCGAAGACCTGATCTGGCAAGACCCTGTGCCCGCAGGCAAGGCCACTTATGACGTGGCGGCCGTCAAAGCGCAAATTACAGCCAGTGGCCTGAGCGTGAGCGACATGGTCGCCACCGCTTGGGACAGTGCCCGCACCTACCGTGGCTCAGACATGCGTGGCGGTGCTAACGGCGCCCGCATTCGCTTGGCTCCTCAAAAAGATTGGGAAGGCAACGAGCCTGCACGTTTGGCCAAGGTGCTGGCGGTGCTCGAAGGCATCGCCAAAGTCAGCGGTGCCAGCGTGGCCGATGTGATCGTGTTGGCTGGCAATGTGGGCTTGGAAAAAGCCATTCAAGCTGCAGGCTTGAAGGTGGATGTGCCGTTCATGCCTGGCCGTGGTGATGCCACACAAGAGATGACCGATGTGGAATCGTTTGCAGTGCTCGAGCCCATCCACGATGGTTTTCGCAACTGGGTGCAAAAGAACTATGCGGTCAGCCCCGAAGAGCTCTTGCTCGACCGCGCACAACTCATGGGCCTCACGGCGAGCGAGATGACTGTGTTGGTGGGTGGCATGCGTGTGCTGGGTGTCAACCACGGCGGCTCCAAGCATGGCGTGTTCACTGACCATGTGGGCGTGTTGAGCAATGACTTTTTTGTGGCCTTGACCGACATGGCTTACCAGTGGAAGCCCACGGGCAAAAACTCGTACGACATCTGTGATCGCCAAACAGGCCAGGCCAAGTGGACAGCTTCTCGCGTGGACTTGGTGTTTGGCTCCAACTCGGTCTTGCGCGCTTACGCCGAGGTGTATGCCCAAGACGACATCCGCGAGAAGTTTGCACGCGACTTTGTGGCTGCCTGGACCAAGGTCATGAACGCTGACCGATTCGACTTGGGCTGATCAAGTGGCGCATTAACGGGGTGGCTCATGAGCCACCCCGTTTTTTTTGGCGACGGGCATCGACAGGCCCAGCGCATCGCCTCAGGTTTTCAGCGAAACCGGCTCGATGGCATCGCCTTGCGCGGTGATGCGGCCGATGATGGCGGTGTGCACATAGCCTGCCGCCTTGAGCGCTTGGACACAAGCTGCCGCTTGCGCTGCGGGCACGCTGGCCAAGAGGCCCCCTGCAGTTTGCGGGTCAAACAACAAGGGGTAGCGCGGGTCGTTGATGAACTCATCGGCGTTGCGCAGGGCGCGGCGCAGGCGCACATTGGCTGGCTGCAAAGAGCTGACGATACCTGCCTGAACGCAGTCCACCGCGCCATCCAGCAGGGGCAGGGTGCTCAGCTGCAGCTCGGCGTCCACGCCGGACGGCCGCGTCATCTCCACCAAGTGGCCCAGCAGGCCAAAACCAGTCAGGTCGGTGCAGGCGGTGGCGCCATGGGTGCGCAAAATGGCTGCGCCCGATTGGTTGGACAGCACCATCGACTGCAGCGCCGCATCGATCCAGCGGCCTTTGGCGGCGTAGCGGGCATGTGCGGCAAACAAGGTACCGGTGCCGATGGGTTTGGTCAGCAGCAGCACATCGCTCGGCTGCATGCCTCCCTTGCGCATGACGCTGTCCATCTTTTCATCGATCAGGCCGTTGATGGCAAAGCCTAAGGCCAGCTCGGCCCCTTCGCCCGTGTGCCCGCCCACCAAGGCGCAGCCTGCGGCGTTCAGCACTTCAATGGCGCCGCCCATCATTTGGGTCAGCAGGTCTTCGACTTTGCGCTCCAGCCCTGGCGGCACGGTGACCACCGCAGTGGCGGTTTGCGGCTCGGCGCCCATGGCAAAAATATCGCCCAGTGCGTGGTTGGCCGCGACTTTGCCAAACACATACGGGTCGTCAATAAAGGCCCGGAAAAAATCCACCGTCTGCACCACCGCCATGCCCG
>JBIKQY010000185.1:0-5622 GCA_044349465.1 Limnohabitans sp.
CGCAGCGCCACCTTGATGTTGCGTGTGCCCAGTTCTTGTTGGTCGTCGTAATCTTTGTAGGCGCGTTGCTCCCAGACCTTGATGGCGCTTTTGTTGCCACCTTTGCCGCCAATGCGGATGCCCTGCGGGTTGTAGCCGCCGTTGCCAAAGGGGGATGTGCCGCCTGTGCCGATCCACTTGTTACCGCCCTCGTGGCGCTCTTTTTGCTCTTCCAGGCGCTTCTTCAGTGTGTCCATCAGCTCGTCCCAGCCCATCTTCTCGATGGCGGCTTTTTGCTCGGGCGTGAGTTCCTTTTGCAGGATTTTCTCGAGCCATTCGAGCGGCACTTCTTTGGTGAAGTCGGTCAGCATCTCCACGCCCTTGAAGTAAGCGCCGAAAGCCTTGTCGAACTTGTCGAAGTTCTTCTCGTCCTTGACCATCACGGTGCGGGAAAGGTGGTAAAAATCGTCGATGCTGCAGGCATCAGAAGCCGGGCCCACCACGTTGGCCTGCAGGGCCTCAAGCAATGTCAGGTACTCACGCACCGACACCGGCAGTTTGGCGGCGCGAAGGGTGTAGAAAAAATCGATCAGCATGCGTCAAACCTTTCTTCGATCTGGTTCTTGCGCATGCAGCTTGCGCGTCAGCAGTTCCCGAGGAGGGGCAATGCCTGCATCCTTGAGCATTTGACTGACTTGCCCACGGTGATAAGTGCTATGCACACCCACATGCAAAAGCATTTCTGCGGGGCTCATACTGCCTGAGTCACCATCTGTGAATTGAAAATGCAGGTGTGAATCCGCTTCGGATTCATGCAATGAGCGCAGGTTCTCCAGCAAGGCTTGGTTGGTTTCTTGCATGGCCCAAGTCAGTGCTTCGGGTTCAGGCGTGGCATCGGTGTTGGTGCTGGCGAAGGTGTGCTTTTGTCCGGACAAGTGCGCTGCAAAAATACAGTCCACCACATGAATGTGGTTCATCAGGCGCACGGATTTTTTCAACAATTCCGGTGCCAACCGATCTTGGTTGTCGCACAGGCATTGCATCAGTTCTTGGTCCGCCCAAGCTTTGTAATGCAGCAATTCAAGCAATATCGGGTTGTTCATGTTGGTTCACGCACGATGACGGCGCAATTGGTGATCCAGATGCGCATTCACATTGGGCCATTCACTCGCAATGATGCTGTAAACGCAAGTGTCGCGCAGTGCGCCAGCGCTCAATGGGTGGGGGTTGATCTGGTGGCTGCGCAGCACGCCGTCGAGCTTGGCGCCCAGGCGCTCAATGGCACGACGGCTTTGTTGGTTGAAGAAATGCGTGCGGAACTCCACCGCGATGCAGTTCAGTTGGTCAAACGCATGGGCCAGCAACAAACGCTTGGCTTCGGTGTTGAGGGGGGTGCGCTGCACGCTTTGTCGGTACCAGGTCGAGCCGATTTCAACCCGGCGGTTGGCCGCGTCGATGTTCATGTAGGTGGTCATGCCCACGGCTTGGTGGGTCGCCGGGTCGATCACAGCGAATGGACACATGCTGCCCTTGGCCTGCAAGTCGAGGCGTCGGGTGATTTCAGCTGCCATGCCCTCGGGGGTGGGGATGGCGGTGTACCAGTGGTTCCACAGTTCGCCGTCACGCACGGCCTGGACCAGGTCATCTTGGTGCAGGTGCGACAAAGGCACGAGTTGCACATGTTGACCCGATAGCGAAGTGGGCGCGATCCAAGGATTCATGATGCGTCCGTGTCCTTGTCTTTGGCTTTTTGTTTGTTGCGCCAAAAGCGCGCCAAGTGCAGACCGGCACCGCCGCCCAAGCCCACCAGCAAAATGCCGCCAATGCTGGCGTTGTCGTAACCGGCACTGAAAATATTCAGACCCAGCCATTTGCCGGCCCAGTAACCGGTCAGCGCACCGCCGACAAAGCCCACGGCATCTGAGATGCCTTCCATGAGAGGGTTGGGAGAGGTCATCGGGCCGACTTCAGCGGTTGCGCTGGTTCATGAACACCAGCTTTTCAAACAAGGTCACGTCCTGTTCGTTTTTGAGCAAGGCGCCCACCAGCGGCGGCACCGACACTTTTTGGTCAGCGCTTTGCAGGGCTTCGAGCGGGATGTCTTCGGCCACCAACAGTTTCAGCCAGTCCAGCAGCTCGCTGGTGGAGGGCTTTTTCTTCAGGCCCGGCAGGCCGCGCACGTCGTAAAAGGTCTTGAGGGCCAGGGCCAACAGGTCTTTTTTGAGCGTGGGGAAGTGCACGTCCACGATCTGGCGCATGGTGTCCGCTTCGGGGAACTTGATGTAGTGGAAAAAGCAGCGGCGCAAGAAGGCGTCGGGCAGTTCTTTTTCGTTGTTCGAGGTGATGAACACCAGGGGGCGGGTCTTGGCCTTGATCAGCTGGCGCGTTTCGTAGCAATAAAACTCCATGCGGTCGATCTCGCGCAGCAGGTCATTAGGGAATTCGATGTCGGCCTTGTCGATCTCGTCGATCAGGATGGCCACAGGCGTCTCGGACGTGAAAGCCTGCCAGAGCACGCCCTTGATGATGTAGTTTTCGATGTCCTTGACCTTCTCGTCACCCAGTTGGCTGTCGCGCAGACGGCTGACGGCGTCGTATTCGTACAGGCCTTGCTGGGCCTTGGTGGTCGACTTGATGTGCCACTGCAGCAGGGGCAGGCCCAAAGCCTCGGCCACTTCTTCGGCCAGCATGGTCTTGCCGGTGCCGGGCTCACCCTTGACCAACAGGGGGCGTTTGAGGGTCATGGCGGCATTCACGGCCAGCATCAGGTCCGGTGTGGCGACGTAGTTTTCGGTACCTTGGAATTTCATGGCGTCAACTTCTCAAAAAAGGTAAAGGGGCTTGTCAGGATTATGAGGGCCAGCCCGATATAATCTGCAGTTGATTTTTATCAATCAATTGGATTGTGTAAGCAAAATGAACAAGCTGTTGACCTCGATGTTTGCCTTGGCTGTCGCTTCTGTGACCGCCTTCTCTGCCCATGCCCAAGAGATCAAGGGCGACGCCAAAGCCGGCGGGCAAAAAATTGCCATGTGCATCGGCTGCCATGGCATCCATGGCTACCAGGCCAGCTTTCCTGAGGTCTACCGCGTGCCGATGATCTCGGGCCAAAACGCCAAGTACATCGTGGCCTCTCTCAACGCTTACAAAAAAGGCGAGCGCAAACACCCCACCATGCGCGGCATTGCTGACAGCCTGAGCGAGCAGGACATGGCCGATTTGGGGGCTTATTACGAGCAACACGCCAAGGTCGAGCCCGTGACCAAGACACCCAAAGTGCCTGACGCCAAAGTGGCTGCCTTGCTGCAAAAAGGCGCATGTATTTCTTGCCACGGTGACAATTTCAGCAAGCCGATCGACCCGAGCTACCCGAAGTTGGCCGGTCAGCACAAAGACTTTTTGTTTGTGGCACTCAAGTCTTACAAAACTGAAAACCTGTCCACTTGGGGCCGCAGCAACGGTGTGATGGGCGGCATCGCCAAGCAGTTTTCCAACGCCGAGTTGAAGGCCATGTCGGCTTACATCGCTTCTTTGGATGGCGAGATGAAGGTTGTGCCCCAGTCCCGCCTGCGTTGAAGCTTTGACTTCTCTCAACAAAAAACCCGCCTCGGCGGGTTTTTTGTTGTCTGATTGCCTTTGTTCCTTGGCTCTGGCCTCAGTCTTGTGTGGCGTTGCGCTGCACGCAGGCGATGTAGGATTCACCGTCGGGCATGCGGCCCGAGCGCTGGCTTTCAAAAATCATGCGTCCCAGACATTCCATGGCGCGGTGGTGCGCGTCGTGCAGCGAGTTGAGCCGGTGCGTGAGCAGTTCCACCGCCTGGCGGATGCCTCGGGGTTGGTCGATGCTGCATTGTTCGCTGATGGACAGGTGCATTGAGAGGTGCAAAAACGGATTGGTCCGGTTGGGGTCGTCGTTGAGCATGCTGGCCAGCGCCGCATCCACATCCGCCAGTTCGGCGTGGTATTCGGGGTGCTCGTCGATCCATTGGCTGACGAGCATTTCCATGGGTTCTAGCGTAGCGGCTGTGCGGGCTTTGGCGTAAACGCCGCAAAAAAAGCGCCGGACATCGGCTTGAGAGGGTTGAATCAGCATGGTTTAAAAAAGCAGCAAAACCGACCGATCGGTCGGTGAATGTCATAAAATCTGAGGGTCAGCACACTCCTGCATGTTAAACGCAGACACTTTCATCACTTTCTTGAGACAAAAATGAAACAAGCCTTTATTTGCGACGCGATCCGTACCCCCTTTGGCCGTTACGGCGGCGCCCTGAGCAGTGTGCGCACCGATGACTTGGGCGCTGTGCCCCTGCGCGCCTTGATGGCGCGCAACCCCAATGTGGACTGGGCCGCCGTGACCGACGTGCTGTACGGCTGCGCCAACCAAGCGGGTGAAGACAACCGCAACGTGGCCCACATGGCCAGCTTGTTGGCCGGATTGCCCATCGACGTGCCCGGTGCCACCATCAACCGCCTGTGCGGCTCGGGTCTGGACGCCATTGGCACCGCCGCCCGCGCCATCAAGGCGGGTGAAGCGGGTTTGATGATCGCTGGTGGTGTGGAAAGCATGAGCCGCGCCCCGTTTGTGATGCCCAAGGCCGAAACCGCCTTCAGCCGCAACAACGCGGTTTATGACACCACCATCGGCTGGCGTTTTGTGAACAAGTTGATGAAAGCCCAATACGGCGTGGACTCCATGCCCGAGACCGCTGAAAACGTGGCCACCGACTACAAGATCGAGCGCGAAGCGCAAGACCTGATGGCCTACAACAGCCAGATGCGCGCTGTGGCCGCCATCAAGGCCGGTCACTTGGCCCGTGAAATTGTGGGCGTGAGCATTCCCCAGAAAAAGGGCGACGCTGTTCTGGTGGACACCGACGAGCACCCCCGCGAAACCAGCCTCGAAGCGTTGGCCAAGCTCAAAGGCGTGGTCCGCCCTGACGGCACTGTGACCGCGGGCAATGCCTCTGGCGTGAACGACGGCGCTTGCGCCTTGCTGCTGGCCGACGAAGCCACGGCTGCCAAAAACGGCTTGACCCCCAAAGCCCGGATCGTGGGCATGGCCACGGCCGGTGTGGCCCCTCGTGTCATGGGCATTGGCCCAGCCCCCGCCACACTCAAGGTGTTGGCCCAAACCGGCTTGACCATCGACCACATGGACGTGATCGAGTTGAACGAAGCCTTTGCCGCGCAAGGCCTGGCCGTCATGCGCATGCTGGGCCTGAAAGACGACGACGCGCGTGTGAACGCTTGGGGCGGCGCGATTGCGCTGGGCCACCCTCTGGGTGCATCGGGTGCCCGCTTGGCCACCACCGCCATCAACCGTTTGGAACAAACGGCAGGCCGCTACGCGCTGTGCACCATGTGCATTGGCGTGGGTCAGGGCATTGCGCTGATCATCGAGCGCGTTTAAGGCATGGACCCCGGATCTAGTCGGGGGTGACAAAAGGGTCGAGTCCGAATTTATGGCTCAGGCCACCAGCCCCTTCGGGGGCTTTTTTGTGCCTGCCCTAGTTCTTCGGCACTGACCGAAATTTCCATGCGCAAGAGCGCCGCGCCCATGGCCTTGCCCAGGTTGTCCAAACGCAGGTTGCGTGCGCCGCCGCCTTGCAAAGCGCCGTGCAACACGAACTTCAGGGCCAGGAT
>JBIKQY010000186.1:0-5587 GCA_044349465.1 Limnohabitans sp.
CCGCTTGCTCCAGCACCCAGGCCAGCATCGAGGTGGTGGTGGTTTTGCCATGCGTGCCTGCGACGGCCAGCACATGACGGCCTTGCAGCACATGTTCGGCCAGCCACTGCGGGCCGCTGGTGTAAGGCGCACCAGTGTCCAAAATGGCCTCCATCAGCGGAAATTTCGGCGTGCCGTCTGGCAGGCGGGCTCGGCTGACCACGTTGCCGATCACGTACATGTCCGGCTTCAAGGCGATCTGGTCGGCGTCAAAGCCTTCGATCAGGTCGATGCCCAGAGCGCGCAACTGGTCGCTCATCGGGGGGTAAACGCCAGCGTCACAGCCGGTGACCCTATGTCCGGCTTCTCGTGCCAATGCCGCCAAACCACCCATGAAGGTGCCACAAATGCCCAGGATATGAATATGCATGGTCTGATTTTAGGCGGCGGCAAGGCGCATTTCATTCGGGGTGCTGCAGGCAGGCACAATCTGGCCCCATGAACGATGTTGCCCTTGAAATTGCCGCCACTGCTGCCCGCCTGGTGGTCGAAGAAGGCTTGGCTTTTGGCCCTGCCAAGCACCGCGCCCTCAAAGAATTGGGCCTGCCCACCCGCACCGCTTTGCCCAGCAACGACGTGGTCGAGGCCGAGGTGCGCGACTACATCGCCTTATTTTGCGCCGACACGCAGCCCGCCGAGTTGCTGGCCTTGCGCGAATTGGCCAGGGTCTGGATGCAGCGCCTGGCCGAATTTCGCCCGCACTTGGGGGGAGCGGTCTGGCAAGGCTGGGCCACGCGACTGTGCGACGTGGACTTGGCTTTGTTTTGCGACGATCCCAAATCGGCCGAAATTGCCCTGATCAATCAGAACCAGCGCTACGAGACGCAAACCGTGCGCGGCTTGCACGGGGACGATGTGGAGGTGCTGAGTTTGCACAGTTTTTGCGCCCCTTTGAACGAAGATGTGGGTGTGCACCTGCGCATTTACGACCTGGACGATTTGCGCGGGGCTTTGCTGCCCGATGCGCAAGGCCGCGCTCCTCGGGGGGATTTGACGGCTTTGGAGCGCCTGCTGGCGGCATGAAAGACAATTCGAGCATGAATCCATCCACTGCAAACCCCTCCAGACGCCACTTGATTTGGGGGGCAGGTGCCGCAGCCGCTGTCGCCGGGGTCGGCGCGGCCATGTGGCGTTATGAGCCCCGCGACGTGGCCCAAGCCGCGAATCACCCGCTTTGGGGTCAGCAATTCGAGACGCCCTCAGGCGAAGCCTTGGCCATGGCCGCTTTCAAGGGCAAACCGCTTTTGCTGAACTTTTGGGCCACCTGGTGTCCGCCTTGTATTGAAGAATTGCCCATGATCGACGCCTTCTGGCGCGAAAATACAGCCAACGGTCATCAAGTGCTTGCGTTGGCCATTGATCAGCCCAGTGCTGTGCGTAAATTCCTGACCCGGCAAGCCTTGGGTTTCTCGGTGGGATTGGCGGGTCTGGAGGGCACCCAGTTGGCCAAATCCCTGGGTAATGCTGTGGGTGGCTTGCCATTTACGGTATTTTTCAAAGCAGATGGCAGCATTTGGCGACAAAAGATGGGGCAACTCACGGCCGATGACCTGGCCCAGTGGCGCACTGCCACCCTTTAAAACGCCAGGCCGCGCACATTGGCCGTTTCGAGCGGCTGATTACTTTTCAATTGCTCCTGTCCCCGAGCCGGGTTCGGTCACGAAAAGAGAAATTCAGGGTTTTTGCTGAAATTTGGTGTAAATTCGCTCCATTACATGTGCTCAAGCAATGGAGGATCTATGGATTTGCGCAAACTCAAAACACTGATTGACTTGGTGTCCGATTCGAACGTGTCGGAGCTGGAAATCACCGAGGCCGAAGGCAAGGTCCGCATTGTCAAGAGCATGGGCGTGGCCCAACCGGTGGTGATGCAGCAAGCCGCTCCCGTGGTCGCAGCACCTGTGGTCGCGGCCCCCGTGGCCGCAGTGGAGGCCGCACCTGTGGTGGCTGCAGCGCCCGCAGGTCACGCCGTGAAGTCGCCCATGGTGGGCACGTTCTACCGCTCGTCCAGCCCCGGATCGGCCCCTTTCATCCAGATCGGCTCGGTGGTCAAGGAGGGCGACACCCTGTGCATCATTGAAGCCATGAAGATCCTCAACGAGATCGAGTCCGACAAGTCCGGCACCGTGACGCAAATCCTGTGTGAAAACGGTCAGGCCGTGGAATACGGTCAGCCTCTTTTCATCGTCGAATAACGCATCGGGGATTTCATGTTCAAGAAAATCCTGGTCGCCAACCGAGGCGAAATCGCCTTGCGCATCCAGCGCGCTTGTCGCGAACTGGGCGTCAAGGCGGTGATGGTCTATTCCGAGGCTGACAAAGAAGCCAAATACGTCAAGCTGGCCGAAGAGGCCGTTTGTATTGGCCCAGCGGCTTCCTCGCTGAGCTACCTCAACATGCCCGCCATCATCTCGGCCGCAGAAGTGACGGACGCCGAGGCGATTCACCCCGGCTACGGCTTTTTGAGCGAGAACGCCGACTTTGCCGAACGGGTCGAGAAAAGCGGTTTCCAATTCATTGGACCCACACCCGAGTCGATCCGCATCATGGGCGACAAGGTGTCGGCCAAGCAGGCCATGATCCGCGCAGGCGTGCCCTGTGTGCCCGGCTCCGAAGGTGAATTGCCCGATGACCCGGTGCAAATCCGCCGCATCGCCAAATCCGTGGGTTACCCGGTCATCATCAAGGCCGCTGGCGGCGGTGGTGGTCGTGGCATGCGCGTGGTGCACACCGAAGCGGCGCTGGTCAATGCTGTGCAAATGACCAAGGCCGAAGCTGGGGCTGCGTTTGGCAATCCGGCGGTCTACATGGAAAAGTTCCTGCAGAACCCACGGCACATCGAGATCCAGATCCTGGCCGACAAGTTCAAGAATGCGGTGTATTTGGGTGAGCGCGACTGCTCCATGCAGCGCCGTCATCAAAAAGTCATCGAAGAAGCGCCGGCACCTGGCATTCCCCGTAAATTGATCGACAAGATCGGTGAGCGTTGCGTGGCTGCTTGCAAGAAGATCGGCTACCGCGGTGCGGGGACGTTTGAGTTTTTGTTTGAAAATGGCGAGTTCTATTTCATCGAAATGAACACCCGCGTGCAGGTGGAGCACCCGGTGACCGAATGGGTTACAGGTGTCGACATCGTCAAAACCCAGATCATGGTGGCCGCAGGCGAAAAATTGCCCTTTACCCAACGTCAGATCGAAATCCGGGGCCATGCGATTGAATGCCGCATCAACGCAGAGGATCCGTTCAAATTCACGCCTTCACCTGGACGCGTCACGTCGTGGCACATGCCCGGCGGCCCTGGCGTGCGGGTCGATTCGCATGTGTACAACAACTATTTTGTGCCGCCGAACTACGACTCGATGATTGGCAAGCTGATCGTGCATGGCGACACCCGTGAGCAGGCCTTGGCCCGCATGCAAACCGCCTTGAACGAGACGGTGATTGAAGGCATCAGTACCAACGTGCCTTTGCACCGTGAGTTGATGGTGGATGCCAAGTTCATGCAAGGCGGCACCAATATTCACTATTTGGAACACTGGCTGAGCCAGCACAAGCGCTGACCCCTTATGTATGAACTGAGCCTGCTGTGCCCCGAAGACCGGGTGGACGTGCTGAGCGATGCGCTTGATGCCTTGGACGCGTTGAGTGTGTCGGTGGAAGACGCGGATGCCCAGACCCCTGCCGAACAAGCCCTGTTTGGCGAACCTGGCATGCCACCACCCAAAGACGGTTGGCAGCGTTCGCGCATGGTGGCGCTGTTCGCGCAGGAAGCTGTGGCCCGTGAGGCTGCGGTTTTGTTGGGTGCGCAAGACTTTTTTGAGGACTGCCAGTTGCTCGGCATCCAGACCGTGGAAGACCAGGATTGGGTTCGCCTGACCCAGTCGCAGTTTGCGCCGGTCGAGGTGACACCTGATTTCTGGATCGTACCCACTTGGCATGAGCCGCCCGATCAGGCCCGGCAGATCATCCGACTCGACCCAGGCCTGGCTTTTGGCACCGGCACCCACCCGACCACTCGCATGTGCCTGCGCTGGATTGCCCGGCATGACGTGCAGGGGCAGCGCGTGCTCGACTACGGTTGCGGCTCTGGCATCCTGGCCATTGGTGCGGCCAAATACGGTGCCACCAACATCGACGCGGTGGACATCGATGAAGCGGCTGTGACCTCGACCGAGTTGAATGCGCAGGCCAACGGTGTGCAGTTGCAAGCGGGTTTGCCCGACAAAGCGCAAGGTCAGTACCAGACCGTGTTGGCCAATATTTTGGCGACGCCTTTGAAAGTGCTGGCCCCCCTGTTGTGTTCATACGTGGCCCCCGGTGGTCATTTGGTGCTCGCCGGTATCCTGGAGCGACAGGCAGAGGAACTCCAAGCCGCCTATGCGCCTTGGGTTTCTCTCGAAGTAGCAGATGCCCAGGAAGGCTGGATACTGATGACGGCACAGGTGTTGGCTCAGCCCACTTGATGCGGGTCATGGCGTGCGCCTATCTGAGAACACCGCCAGTTTCTGCTTGAGCCTGTCTACAATCAGGCCATGAACAGGATCACCCGCTGCCCTTCGTGCACCACGGTTTATCAGCTGGGGGTTGCCCATTTGCAGGCAGCGAAAGGCTGGTTGCGCTGCGGTGCTTGCGGCCATGTTTTTGACAGCACAGGCTTGGTGCTGCGTTGGGAGTCAGCGCCCGATGTGTCGGCTGTTTCAGCTGCGGTGTCTGCGTCTGCGGAAACCGATGAGGCCCAGTTGAGCGCGGCGAAGGCTCTGGATGTGCCCGACTTGGTGGCCGACCCGGCCGACCGCATTGCGCTCGACGGATTGTTGAAAAAGGAAGACCACCCTACGTCCGCTCAGGCTCGGCCAGCGCAAGCCGACTTGGCCGCATTTGAACAGGCTTTGTCCATTTTCAAGCCTGAGCCTCTGACTTTTGAGCCCTTGGCAAATGCAGAGAAAGTGGCTGCTCCTGTACCTTCCAGAGCTTGGCTGGCCCCTTACGGAGTCTTGGGCTTGGCCTTGTTGCTGGCGCTG
This sequence comes from Limnohabitans sp., assembly GCA_044349465.1. Lineage (GTDB taxonomy): Bacteria > Pseudomonadota > Gammaproteobacteria > Burkholderiales > Burkholderiaceae_C > Limnohabitans_A. The sequence goes on from JBIKQY010000186.1 coordinate 5,061, forward strand.
CAACTGGCCTATGTGCAAAGAGATGCCATGGTGGCTGCATGGCCTGCCAGTGAACCGGTGATTCGCCATGTGTGTCAGTCCTTTGGCTGCCAAGTTGAACCACTGCGCGATGTAGAGGGCTTGGTCATCGACAGCTCCAGTCTGGTACAACGAAGCGATGACCACGTGTTGACTTGGTCCGTGCGCAATACCACGCGCCGCGTTGTGGGTGCTACGGCCATGGAGCTGAGTTTGCTGGACCCACAAGGCAAGCTGGTGCTGCGGACCGTGATTTTGCCTGCACAGGCTGGAGCTCCGCAAACCTTGTCGCCAGGTCAGTCTTGGACGGGCAGCTTGAAGGTTTTGGTGTCGCCAGAGTTGGTCTTCAGTGATTACCGCTTGATCAGTTTTTACCCTTGATTTTGGCTGTTCTGGCGCAATGCGGCATGAAAAAAGCCCGGCACTGTTGCCAGTGACGGGCTTTGTGGCTAGCGCCTGAACTGAGAATCAGGGCTTGGCGGCCGAAGGAAACGGCCACGCAGCTTGAG
>JBIKQY010000188.1:0-5553 GCA_044349465.1 Limnohabitans sp.
CATCAAGCGCCAGCGTTGTTGGCTCCGGCCCAGCCTGTGTGTTTGGCGGTGGTGGGTTTGGGCTTGGCCAACCGGATCGAGTCGCATCAATTTGCCGCTGTTCTGAGCCAGCACCGCATACAGGTTACCGACGTGATGGACGATCTGGCAACCGCTCAACACGCGACTTTGTCAGGCAAGCCGCAAGTGCTGCTCGTCCAGGTCAACTCGCTGCAGGACACGGTGTTCGAGTCGATCCAGGCGCTGATGCAGCGCCAGCCCTTTGCGCAGAGCATTGTGCTGTACCACTTCGCGCCCGACAGGGTGGTGCAAGCCATGAAGTTGGCCGGTTTGACGGTCCGGCGCAACCCGATCTCGGACAGCGAGTTGGCCGAGTTGTTGCAGTCGATTTTGTTCGTGGACCGCGACCGGGCCCAGGCCTATGGCCACCAAGGGGCGGTGATCGCCGGCCGTAAATACTCGGACGACATTTTGCGGCGCGTGGCGGGCATCTCGACCAATGTCTTGTGCGAGTGCCCCAAGCATGTGGCCGAGCTGATCGCGCAGCTGGCCAGCTTTGAGGCCTACAGCCAAGAGTGCCTGAACAAGAACACCGAAGACGCGCACCTGCACTCGTATTTGCGCGCCATCTCAGGTTCGGCACGCAGCTTGTTCGAAAACGCGCTCGAAAAAATCGCGCAGCACGAGGGCATTGATTTGCGTGAAGCCCAACACTGAGGCTGCCCGCCTCGGACAAAGTCCCCGGTGACCCTTGGCGTCAAGCCGTTCACGAAGGGTCTGAAAAGTCCTTGAGCAAAAAAGCGCAGACAAATGCATCTTTGTCGGCCATCACCCAGGCCGTGACCTGGTCCATGTCGATGTTCATGTAGTCGTGCACGATGCGGTTGCGCAAGCCCACAATGGCGTTCCAGTCCGGCAATTGCCCATGTGGGATGTGCTCTTGGTTGGCCAGGGCCAAAAACGCGTCGTAGCCTGAGATGGGCACGGGTTGACCGGCAGCCTTGAGCAACTGCTTGGCTTTGCCAATGGCGTTTTCGATCAGAATTTGCAGGGCATGCAGCACACCGCCTTGCTCCAGCGGTGACAGGGGCCGACCTTGCCGCAGGATGTCGCGCGCTTGGTCGAGCAATGCCTTGTGCTGAGCCGCCATGCGGGCTGTTTCGATTTGGTAAAGGTCAAGCCGCATGTTGCTGATCCCAGTAAAAATCTTCCAGATCGCGCCAAGTGCGCTGCAAAAAGTGTGACCACGCCAACCGATCTTCGCCAGCCAGTGGGATGCCTTCTTCGGCCACGCTCGCCCGCATGGCCAAATTGGCGCGGCGCAATTCGATCAAGTCGATGGCCGAGGGGCTGATGTTCAGGGCTTGCGCCAGTTGGTTGCGCAACATTTCGGTGCGTCCCAAGGCATCCATCCAAGCCAGGGCAGGCGACCATTGCAGCGCAATGTCCCAGTCGCTCACGGCGTGCGCGCTGCCAGTGGCCCGGCTGCCGACCAAGACAGCGAATTCCAGTTCGTCTTGCGCGCTCAACACATCACGCATCGCCGCAGGGACAACGGGCGTGGGTTGCGGGGACTGTTCAGGCTTGGACATGGGCTGGGTGTGCGGGAAGTGTGGACAGATTTTAGGGGTTCGCAGAAACTAGGAGGCTTTTGACCTGAACCCCGTTGTCATGAGCCTGATTCAGAACCAGTACGCTAGAGCTCACACCCGCCGGGCCAACACCACAGCCGCCCCTGATCCCAAGCCGACCACGGCGCACCACAGGCGCAAAAGCCACGGAGTGTGAGGGTCCGCGAGGGCGGTCTTGTCGGTGCGCTGGGGCGTGCTTGCGTTGAGATGCGTCTTGGGGTCAGACTGGATGGCAAGCTTGTGAAGCTGCCTTAAGTATGAACGCATCCCTTGAAATATAATTAACCACTGATATTTAAAAGGCGTGGCATGTTTGTTGTTTCAATGCGTCGGGTCGTGGCATGGGGGTTGTTGGGCATGGCCACATTGTTGTTGCCAGCCTGTAGCCCCGAACGGGCGCTGCCCCATGTCTCATTGGAGCAAGCCCGTGCAGAGCACGAATCGGGCAAGGTGCTGATGATCGACATCCGTGAGCCGCAAGAGCACGCCACGGGCGTAGCGCAAGGGGTGGTCTTGCTGCCCATGAGCCAAGTGGCGCAGCGCGTGGCCGAGATTCCCAAGCAAGCGGACCAACCGGTTTTGCTGATCTGCAACACCCAAAACCGCTCGCGCGCCGTGACCGAGGCGCTGCAAGAGCAGGGCTTTACCAACATCCGCTATGTCGATGGCGGCATGAGCGAGTGGACCCGGCGCGGCTGGCCCATGGTCAAGCCACAAGACTTGCTCGCACCCAGCAAGCCCTGATCTGCGCAGCGCACGGGAACTGGCGCCCAATAAGGTCTTTGGCTTGATCTAGGGCAAGTTGGGGCGATGTGCTTGCTCATAAACTGGTGCTTATATAGGGTCTTGGTGGCTTGTGTGCCACCGGGGCTGAGACCAGTTCAATTTGTAGCCACAACATGAAAGGTGAATCCCATGAGCACTTTTGACCATCCCGGTTTGATGCAAGACATCAACGAATGCCTGGTGCCATTTCGCAAAAGCCAGCCCGACGCGATGAAGGCGTTTGGCCAATTGGCCCAGTCGGCCATGGCCGAGGGGGCCTTGAGCACCAAACACAAAGAATTGATGGCCTTGGCCATTGGCGTCACGCAGCGTTGCTCGGGCTGCATTGGTTTTCACGTCAAGGCTTTGGTCAAGCTGGGTGCGACGCGCGCCGAACTGGATGAAATGTTGGCCGTGTGCGTTTACATGGGCGGCGGCCCGGCCTTGATGTATGCCGCAGAAGCCGTCAAGGCCTGGGACGATTTGCAAGCAGCACAGGGCTGAGCCATGAGCGAAAAACATGTTTCGGTCACATTGACCCAGCAGCACGATTACCGCTTCGACATCCGCTTTGACGACAACATGCCGGTGCTGACCAGCGACGAGCCAGCACCTTTGGGCACGGGGCTGGGGCCATCGCCGGTGCAGTTGCTGTGTGCCGCGGTGGGCAATTGCCTGAGCGATTCGCTGCTGTTTGCCTTGCGCAAATTCAAGCAAGCGCCCGAGCCTTTGCGCTGCGAAGTGCAAGCCCAAGTAGGCCGCAATGCCGATGGCCGCATGCGCGTGTTGAACATGCTGGCCACTTTGCACTTGGGTGTGCCTGCGACCCAGTTGGAGCAACTTGACCGCGTGCTGGGTCAGTTTGAAGGTTTTTGTACCGTCACCCAAAGCGTGGGGCAGGGCATTCCCATTCAAGTGCGGGTGCTCGATGCCGATGGGGTCGTGCTCAAGGCCTAGGGTGTTTGGGCTTGCCGGGGGCAGGTCTTGTCGGGCAAATTGGCCCCGGTTATTTGACAGAGGATTGGTACATGTGGATCGTTTCAAAGCGTTGGGGTGCGTGGCTCAAACGGAGCCAAGTGTCGTGCTGGGTGGCCTTGTGTGCTTGGGCGTTGCCGGTCATGGGTGCAGAGCCGGTGTATGTGCCGCAGGCGGTGTGGGTCAAAGACAATGTGTATGCCATCGTGGGCCCTTTGGGGCAGCGCAGCAGCGCCAACGCGGGCTTGAACGCGAACTATGGCTTTGTGGTGACGGCGCAGGGTGTGATCTTGATCGACAGCGGTGCCAGCGCGCACAGCGCGGCCATGCTCGAAAAAGCGGTGCGTGCGGTCACGCCCAAACCCATCCGTTGGGTGCTGAACACCGGATCGCAAGACCACCGTTGGTTGGGTAACGCTTACTTCGCACAAAAGGGCGCCGAAGTGCAGGCCATGGCCAACACGGTGACCACCCAGCAGGCGGTGGCCGCACAGCAGATGACGGGTTTGCAGCGCTTTGTGGGCGATCAACTTCAGGGGACGGTGCCATCGCAAGCCAGCACCGTGCACGCCGCTCCGAAAAAGACCCTGGTGATTGACGGCATCACGCTGCAATGGCTAGAAACGAATGCCCACTACCCCGGTGACAGCCTGATCCATTTGCCGCAGCAGTCGGTGACCTTCACAGGAGACTTGGTGTATGTGGACCGCATTTTGGGGGTGTTGCCTCAGTCTAATGTGCGCAAGGCCCAGGCCGCGTTTGAGCGTTTGAAGGATTTGCAGCCCCAGCATGTGGTGCCGGGGCATGGGCGTGTCACGGACCTGGCCCAAGCCAGCCGGGAAACCGGCGACTACTACGCGTTTTTGATCGACAAAGTGGGCGCTGCGGCCCGCAACATGGACCCGATGGACGAGACCTTGAAACAGTGGGGCCAACCCGCCCAGTTCATGCACCTGCAAAACTTTGATGAGTTGCACCGGGCCAACATGAACCGCGTATTTGTGGACTTTGAAGCGAACCCATGAGCCAGCGTGACGCAGGCGCAGGGCCAGAGGTTCAGGCGAACTTGGTCAGCATCTCGGCCACACGTTCGGGGGACTGGTCGCCTTGCTCGATCATGCAGCCGACCATCGAGAAGAAGGATTTGTCCAGCGCTTTTCGGGCTGCGGCCATTTGCTGGGCGATTTTTTCGCAATCGGCATCGGCCTCGATCAGTTTTTGCAGGCCGCGCACTTGGCCTTCAATGCGGGCCAGACGGGCACACAGGTTTTTTTTCTTTTCGGCGTCGACGATTCGGCTCATCCAAGTCTCCTGGGGCCCTCTGCAATGGTGGGGGCTTTGTAAGCTTTGATGATAGCTTTTTGTGATTCTGCCCGTGCCGTCATGGGCAAGGCCGTGGAACTGGGTTGCAGCAAGGCCGCAGAAAAAAGGGGCCGGAGGAGGGCTGGGTGCCAGACGAGGGTCTTGGCGTCGCGTTCAGTTGGGCGAGAACACGGCGCGGTCGCTGGAGGCTTGTTCGTAGCGACGGGCGATGTTGCCGCACACCAAATCGCACAGCGCATAAATAGAAGGGTCACTGACGCGGTAGAAAACGCTGACGCCACGGCTTTCTCGTTCCACCAACCCGTGCTGGGCCAGGTAAGACAGGTGCCGAGAGACGTTGGCTGCGGAATAGCCGCTGAGTTGGGCCAATTCGCCCACGCTGCGCTCTTGTTCGCGCAGCAAGTTCAGGATTTTCAGGCGCGTGGGCTCAGACAACGCCTGGAAATAGGCGGCGATCTGGTCCAAGGCTTTGTCGGGCAGGTCTTTCATGGGGAGCTCCAATTTACAGCTTTTTTGCCTTGAATTGACGGCAGGCTTGAAAAGATTGTATCATTGCGTGAACATGCAAATAAGCAATTGTGCAAATTTGAAAATTAAACAGGCTATTGCCACCCAACGGTTTAACGGAGATGTTTCGATGAAAAGACGCTTGATCCTGGCTTCGGCCTTGGCCCTTTCTGCTGTGCACATGGGCCCTTTGTGGGCCAATGCAGACAGCGCCAAAACCATGGCAGCCACCGCCAACACGGCCGGTGCCGCCCAGGTCAGTCTGGACGCCGTGGTCGAAGCGGTGCGCCAAGCCACCTTGTCCACCCAAGTGGCGGGCACCATCGTGGGCCTGAATGTCAAAGCCGGTGAC
>JBIKQY010000189.1:0-5545 GCA_044349465.1 Limnohabitans sp.
GTCTTGTAAAGGTTTTGAATTGAAATATCGGACATGTTGTTTCTTAATGGCTTTGCAGCATGCGCCAGACCAAAACCCTGCTTTCAATGAAAACGATCAGGCGATCACTTAAAAAACCCATGATGCCGATCGACACCATGTCGGCCAGCACAATGTCCATGCGGCCCACGTAGTAGGCGTCCCACAGCACATAACCCAGCCCCGATTTGACGGCCACCATCTCGGAAACGATCACGGCTGTCCAAGAAATGCCCAGTCCAATCCGCAAGCCGGTGAAGATGGAGGGCATGGCCGCGGGCAGCACCACCCGATACAGCAGCTGTTTGCGGCTCGCACCCATCATGAGCGCAGCGCGCACCAAGTTGCGCTCAACATCGCGTGCGCCTTGCGTGGTGTTGACCACAATCGCGTAGAAGCCGCCCAGAAAGATCAGGAAGATGGCCCCCATGTCGCGGATGCCGAACAGGGCAATCGAAAACGGCAACCAGGCCGTGATCGGGATGGGCCGCAAGCTCTGGATCAGCGGGTCAAACAGTTGCTGAACCAAACGGCTCCAGCCAATCAGCAAACCCAAGGGCACACCAATCAGAGCCGCCAGGAAAAAGCCCTGCGCCACCCGCATCGAAGAGTACTGGACGTTGGAGACCCAAGAGCCCAAGTACGGGTTCAGGCCCATGCCGGGTGAGCCGAAAATCCAGCCGTGCCAGCCTTCCAGAACCAACATGGGGGTCGGCAGGATGCCGGCCATGCCGGGCCTGCTGCCGGCGATCTGCCAGATGACCAGAACCACCGCTGGCACCAACATGCCAAGCACTGTCCGACGAAGGGTATCGAGAGAAGCGTTTGCCATGGAGGTGCTGCCTGCTTACTTCTTGAGTTCAACAACCATGGAGTCGTCGTACAGAGCGGCGGCTTCCTTGGTCACGTCTTTTTGCACAATGCCTTGCTTGAAGGCGGCTTCAGCCAAGCGCGAAACCTGATCTTTGGTCAGCACGCCACCGAGCTTGATGATCTTGGCCGACTCTTTGGTCACATTGAGTGGCAAGCCGGTGTACTTGGAGTAAGCATCGGCAAACACATCCTTGTTCTTGCTCAGGGTTTCTTCGGCCTTGAGGTAAGCCCACAGGAAGCGGCGCACCAATTCTTTCTTTTGCGTCATGGCTTCGCCAGAAGCGGCCAGCATGCCCAGCTCGGCGCCCACAGCGCGAGACTGGCTGTACTCCAGCTTTTGCGAGAAGTAAGCATCGCCTTCGGCCACAGCTTGCGATTCAAAGGGCTCCCACAGCACCATGGCATCGATGTCGCCGCGCTTCATGGCTTGCACAAAGGCTGTGCCGCCACCTTGCACGTTCACGGGGGTGAACGAGTTGTAGGGAATATTTCTCTCGATCAAAGTCATGGCCCACTGGAACCAGACAGCCGAGCCGGGGGCAATGGCAATCTTCTTGCCTGCAATGTCGCTCCAGTCGTCGATCTTCACGCCTTTGCGCACCACCAGGTATTTGGGCGAGCTGCCCACGCCGGTCAGGCCGATCAGGTTTTTGCTGCCTTGTCCGGCCACGATGGCCAGGTCACCCGCGCCCACGGCCGACACGTCGACCGAGTTGGACAACAAGGCGGTGCGGGCATCGGCGTAGCGCACAAATTCTGCGCGCTTGACTTCGATGTTCATTTTCTTGAGCTCTTCTTCGACCAAGAGCATGGGCGAGAGGTGGCCCACTTTGACATAACCCACCGTGAGGGTGGCTTTGTCTTTGAGGGGGGCGGGCGCTGGGCCCAAGGCCAAAGCCATGCCGGTCGAGACCGACAGTGCAAAGCCGACTAGGGAAGTCAAAAGTTTCATCTGAATACTCCTGGGTTAATGGTTGGATGGGGGTTAAAGGCCGGTGAACTGAGGGGACCGCTTATGTGCGAAAGCCAGCCGGCCTTCCGCATAATCCTTGCTTTTGAAGCAGGCGTCGATGGCGGTTTCCACTGACGTCATGTCTTCTTTGTCTTCTGCCAGTGCCACCAAGGTTTTCTTGGCGGCCTGAATGGTCAAGGGCGCATTGGCTGCAATTTCATGGGCCAGGGCGGTGCAATGCGCAAACACATCGTCAACCACTGCAAGGACCATGCCCATGGCCTGTGCGCTGGTCGCGTCATAGACCCGCGAGGTGTAGAAAGCCTCTGCCGTGGCCTGCGGCCCCAGGTTGTTCAGGATGCTTTTCATGTTGTCGATGTCGTAACCCAGGCCCAAGCGGGCCGCAGGCATGCGAAAACGAGAATGGGGTGCCGCATACCGCAGGTCGCAACTCAAAGCCAGGCCCAGCCCGCCGCCGTAGCAAATGCCACTGATGGCCGCAATCACCGGCACGCGGCAGCGAAAAAGTCCCTGCTGTGTGCGCATGACCATGTCGTTGTAATGCGCCACCGAAGCTTCGGCGTTGCGTTGGGTCTCGAACTCGCTGATGTTGGCACCCGACACAAACGACTTCTCGCCCGCGCCGCGCAGCACACACACGCGCACATCGGTCCGGCGGTCAATCTCTTCAAAGGCCGCCAGCAATGCCGTCCACATCGACAGGCTCATCGCGTTGTGCCGTGTGACGTCGTCGATCGTGACCTGCGCCACATGGCCTTGCACGCTCAGATCGATGCGGCCTTCACTCATACAACACCCCGGGCATGAAAGCCCTCAATGTCGTTAGCCGAGAACCCCAGATCGCCCAGCACCTCGTCGGTGTGCTCGCCCCAGCCGGGTGCCGGGGCCACCACCTTGGAGGGTGTACGGCTGAGCACCACGGGTTGGGTGATGAAGTGCATGTCCTTGCCAAACTGCGTGGGCAGCGTGGCGGTCACCTGCAAGTGTTTGACCTGCTCGTCTTCAAATACCTGTGGCACGGTGTAAACCGGCCCTGCGGGCACGCCCGCTTGGTTGAGCAGCGAGACCCACTGGTGTACGGTTTTCTTTGGAAACTCTTGGGCGATCAAGTGGTTGAGGCGCTCCCTGTTCTTGACGCGAAGCGGCTCTGTCACAAACTCTGGGTCTTGGTACCAATCGGGTTTTTGCAGCACTTCGCAAAAGCGTTTCCAGTTGCCTTCGCCCGATGCGCCCAGGTTGAAGCTGCCGTCGCTGGCCTCGAACAAGCCCATGGGCGAGCTGGTGGGGTGGTTGTTGCCCACCTGCACCGGCACATCGTTGTCGTTCAGGTAGCGGGCCATCTGGAAATCCATCATGGCAATTTGCGAATGCAACAAAGAGCTTTGCACCCACTGGCCTTGGCCCGACGTCTCACGCTCGATCAAGGCCACCAGAATGCCAATGGCGCAGTACAGCCCGGCGCTCAGGTCGGCCACAGCCAAGCCTGCCCGGATGGGGCCGTGCTCGGGCTCACCCGTCACGCTCATCAGCCCGCCCATGCCCTGAATGATCTGGTCAAACCCCGGCCGCCAAGCATAGGGGCCATCCTGCCCAAAGCCCGAAATGCTGGCCAGGATGATGCGCGGGTTGATGGCCTTGAGCGACTCGTAATCCAGGCCCAGGCGGTCTTTCACATCGGGACGCCAGTTCTCCACCACCACATCTGCCTCGGCGATCATCCGTTTGAGGATGTCCATCGCCCCCTCTTTCTTGAGGTTCAGCGTCATCGAGCGTTTGTTGCGGTTGATGTTCTGAAAATCGCCCCCCTTGCGGTTGGCGGCAAACATCGCTTCGTTCGGGTCAACCCCTTCTGGCGGCTCCACACGCACCACGTCTGCACCAAAATCGGTCAGGATTCGCACGCAATTGGGGCCAGCACGGACGCGGGACAGGTCGATGACCTTGAAGCGTGAAAGTGCAGGAGAGGCTTGAATTTTGGGCATAAATGTTGTGTTGGGAGACTTTAAAAACAAAGTCGTCATCCATAAATATATTTATAGGTCATATCCGTGTGCAAAGCAATATGACAAAATATCGGTGTTTGCCCTTAGAAGAACCCCATGAAAGTCAGCGATCAAATCCGTTTGTACTTGGAAGAAGCCATTTCCAAGGGTGATTTGCTGCCCGGGGACGCCATCGACGAAAGTGCTTTGGCCGAACAATTTGGTGTGTCAAAAACACCGATTCGTGAGGCCCTCATCCAATTGCAGGCCCAAGGCTGGGTCAGCAACATGCCCCGGGGCGGCAGCACCGTGGCCAAGATGAACCTGCAGCAACTGCTCAGCCTGTGGGAGTTGCTGGCCGAGTTGGAGGCGGTGTCGGTGCGCCTGGCTTGCGAGCGCATGACCGAAGAAGACATGCAAAAACTGTTCGCTTTGCACGAAGAAAGCCGTCCGGTGGCTGCTGCCGAAGACTTGCAGGGCTGGCAAAAGCTCAACCTGCAGTTTCATGAGCTCATTTACCAAGGCACCCGCAACCCGTTTTTGCGGCAAGAGGTCTTGCGCATCCGTTTTCGCACAGGCGTTTACCGCCGACACGCCTTCGGTGCCTTGGGCCGTTTGCAGGCTTCGTTTGAGCAGCACGAACTGATTGTTCAGGCGCTGCGTGTGCGCGATGCCGATGCGGCTGTTTTTTCGATGCGCGACCACATGCGCCCCGGCCGTGATGCCAAAACCCTGAACGACTTCATCCTCAATTTGCCCACCGACCTGCTGGCTACGGCGTGATCTCAGGTTGATGGGGTCCCTTAAAATTCCCCCATGACCTTCCTCGACATGCTGCGCGCCGCTGAGCGCCAAAACGGCTCCATGCTCTGCGTGGGCCTGGACCCCGAACCCACCAAATTCCCGGACCGCTACAAAGGCGACGCCAACAAAATCTACGATTTTTGTGCCCGCATTGTGGACGCCACGGCCGATCTGGTCAGCAGCTTCAAGCCCCAAATTGCCTACTTTGCCGCCCACCGCGCCGAAGGCCAGCTTGAACGCCTGATGGAGCACATGCGCCGCGTGGCCCCCCAAGTGCCCATCATTTTGGATGCCAAGCGCGGCGACATTGGCAGCACCGCCGAGCAATACGCCAAAGAAGCCTTTGAGCGCTACGGCGCCGATGCCGTGACCCTCTCGCCCTTCATGGGCTGGGACTCGGTGGCTCCCTACCTCAAGTACGAAGGCAAAGGCGCTTTTTTGCTGTGCCGCACTTCCAACCCCGGCGGTGACGACCTGCAAAACCAGCGTTTGGCTTCTGTCGAAGGTCAGCCTTTGCTGTACGAGCATGTCGCCAAACTGGCTCAAGGCCCTTGGAATCTGAACGGTCAACTGGGCTTGGTGGTGGGCGCGACCTACCCGGCTGAGATTGAACGTGTGCGAGAAATCGCCCCCACTGTGCCCCTGTTGATCCCTGGTGTGGGTGCACAAGGCGGCGACGCCGTGGCCACCGTCAAGGCCGGCTGGCGTGCCAACGCCGACGGCTCCAGCGCGGGTGCCATCATCGTCAACTCTTCGCGTGCGGTGCTGTATGCATCGAGCGGGGAAGACTTTGAAGCTGCGGCGCGGCGCGTGGCCATGCAGACGCGGGACATGCTGGAAGCGGCCAAGCCCCAATAAAGGAGACCCGCATGTACGAACACCTGATTGTCAAAGA
>JBIKQY010000190.1:0-5537 GCA_044349465.1 Limnohabitans sp.
GGCGTGTGGTCAAAGGCGATGGCCTGGTGGACGATCCATCAGATTGAGCCTTGGGTGCGGAGTCTGCAGGGCTTTGGACCCCAGGCGGGTCCTTCCATTCAGACCTCAGTCCACAGCGGGCAGTTGTAACTCCACCACCGCACCGCCCTTGGGGCTGTTGCCAATGCTCAGGCTGCCCCCGTGCTGCTGGGCAATGGATTTGGAAATGGACAAGCCCACCCCCAGGCCTTCGCTTTTGGTGGTGAAAAAAGCAGTGCCCGCCTGGCTCAAGGCTTCAGGGGGCAAGCCCGGCCCGTTGTCGGTGAGGGTGATGTGGGCCATCGCCCCGTTGCGCCAGACGCGGATCCGCAATTGCCGTGACGGCTGGCCATGCGTGGCCTGAATGGCGTTGCGCAGCACGTTCATGAAAATCTGCGACAGCTGAACCGGGTCGGCCCAAACGGCCAAGCCTTGAGGTGGGAAGGAGACTTGCAGGTCCACCGATTCGTTGTACGCCAGGTCGTGGATCAGGGCGCTCACATCGGTGATCACCTGGCTGAGTTCGACCCGCTCAAAATGCGTGTGCTTGGATTGGATGAAGGTGCGAATGCGCCCCAGGATGTCGCCCGCTTTTTGGGTGTTGCGGTTCAGGTCTTCAAAGTATTTGTTCAGCGAATCGTCCTGGCGTTGTTGGAGTGACAATTCCATTCGGTCGGCGATCAGGTAGATGTTGGTCAGGGGTTGGCTCAACTCGTGGGCCAAAGACGCGGCAATCTCCCCCACACTGCGGCGGCGGTCGAGCTGGGCGATTTGCTCGCTCAAGCGTGTCGCCTCCTCTTGGCGGGCCTGTACTTTGGCCGATTCCAGGGCTTCTCGGTTCATCCGCTCAATGTGTATGCCCAAAAAGCCGATGTTGCCGACGATGGCGGTGACCACGCCCAGAAAAATCAGCAAGGACGACAGGGGATCCTGGGTCATGGCGGTGGGCTCGCTCACGCCAAGCAAAACGCCTGGTATGCGTATGACCAAGACCGCTGCCAAGGCCAGATAGCAAACGAAAATCCACTGCGCACTGATGCTCTGGTCGCGCCGGTAAATGTCTCGCGCCAAAAGGCCCAACCAGGCCAATACCGCTGCAGCACCCAAGGATGACCAAATGAACCGCGAACTGGCATGGACCAGGATCACATGGAAAAAGACATACACAGCGATGTACACCAATGACAAGGCCAACAAGCCCGTCACCCACACCGGTCGCTGCAATTCATGGCGCAAGGCACCCACGCGCAACAACGGCCCCAGCACCAGCAACCAAATCGCCACCTCGTAGGTCAGTTCATCTGGCCATTTTTCCCGCATGCCCAGCAAGATGAGACTCAAGCCAAAGGCCAGGCCACCCAAGCACCACAAGGTGTTGCTGGGTCCGTGCCGCTTGCGCAACATCAGCCAGACAGAGATCGGCATGATCAGGTACAAAATGCCAGCGATGAAGTAAGCCGTGGGCAGATGCAAGGGCGTCATGGCTTGAGTGTGTCCTGGGGTGTGCGGATCTTCAACAGCGCATCACATCATGCAGCAGCCACAAAGCTGCCCGATTTGCCGCCATGCTTTTCCAGCAGCTTCACACCGGTCATGGTCATGCCCCGGTCCACGGCTTTGCACATGTCATAGATGGTGAGCAGGGCCACCTGCACGGCGGTGAGGGCTTCCATTTCGACGCCCGTTTGGCCATGCACTTCGGCGGTGGCGGTGCACACCACGCAAGAGTTGTCGGCTTGCACCTCAAAATCAACCGCCACCCGCGTCAAGGCAATCGGGTGGCACAAGGGGATCAGGTCGCTGGTTTTTTTGGCCCCCTGAATGCCTGCAATGCGGGCAATGCCCAGCACATCGCCTTTTTTGGCCGTGCCCGAGGTGATCAAAGCCAAGGTGGCGGGCAGCATCTCAATGCGGCCAGTGGCCACCGCCACGCGGCGCGTGCTGGCCTTGCTGCCCACATCGACCATGTGGGCCTGGCCTTGGTCATCAAAATGGGTCAGTGTGGCTGGGGTCTGGCTCTGGCTCATGGCGGTCGTGATCAAAAGGGTTTACAGAAAGTTCACAAGATGCGGGCATCATACGGGGCTTGAACTGGGCAAGGACAGCTTTGAAACACAAATACCGTGATCGCTTACTGCCATGGCTGCTGGTCGCAGCCTTGGTCTGCCCGCCAGTGCAGGCCCAACCCGCGGGTTTACCCGGCTTGGGAGATGGTGAGAGCATTTCGCTCGGCGCCGAGCGGCAATTGGGTGACCGCATCGCCCGCGAACTTTACCGCGACCCCGACTACATCGAAGACCCCGTACTCGACGAGTACATCCAACTGCTGTGGGCCCCCTTGGTGCGGGCGGCGGCGGCCAGAGGCGAGTTGTCGCCCGAATTGCAAGAGCGCTTTGCCTGGCGCATCTTGCTTGGGCGTGACCGTTCGGTCAATGCCTTCGCCTTGCCGGGCGGCTACCTCGGGGTGCACTTGGGCCTGATTGCGGTGGTGGGCTCGCACGACGAGCTGGCCTCGGTGCTGGCACACGAATTGAGTCACGTCAGCCAGCGCCACATTGCGCGCGGCATGAGTGAGCAAGGCCGCATGACGCCCTTGCTGATCGGAGCCATGATTTTGGGAGCCTTGGCCGCCAGTAAAAGCCCGCAAAGCGCTCAGGCCCTGATCGTGGGCGGACAGGCTGCGGCCATTCAATCCCAACTGAGCTATTCGCGCGACATGGAACGCGAAGCCGATCGCGTGGGTTACAGCATTTTGGTCGATGCCGGTTACGACCCCCGGGGTTTTGTGGGCATGTTCGGCAAACTGCAGCAGGCTGCTGGCTTGAACGACAACGGTGCCTTTCCCTATTTGCGCAGCCACCCCCTGACCAGTGAACGCATGGCCGACATGCAGGCGCGCCAGCAGCTGAACACGCCCACCGCTGTGCCTGCCCCCGACATGCCCCAAGCCCTGATGTCGGCGCGCGCGCGGGTCTTGTCACAAAACACCCCCGATGCGCTCAAGGCCTGGATCCAAGAGGCCGAGCAGCCCTCGCCACAGGATGGCGTTGCTCAACGGGCGGGCAAACTGTATGCCGCCACGCTGGCCTATTTGCAGCAAAGAAACATGGCCGCTGCAGAGCGCAGTCTGCAGCAATTGCAGGGGTTGGTCAAAAAGTCAGCGCCTACAAACTCGCCTGTGACCCAGGCATCGGCCTCACCTGTGGCGCTGACGGTCGAGCGTTGGTTGAGTTTGTTGTCCGCCGAAGTGGCCATGAAGCAAGACCGTTTTGAGGCCGCGCTCAAGGTCCTGACGCCCGTAGGAACGCTGCCCGACTTGGCGCGTCCGGAGTTGATGGCTGTTGCGCAAGCCGTGCAGCGTTTGCCGGGCCATGCGTTGCAAGCCGAGATCACCCGCCAATTGCGTCAGCGGGTGTTTGTCGCCCCCCACGATGCGCAGGCCTGGAGCATGTTGGCCGTAATGCTTGCCGCCCAAGGACAGGCTTTGGCCGGCTTGCGGGCCGAGGCCGAGGCCCAGGTGGCACGGCTCGACTGGGAAGGCGCGCTCGACCGTTTTCGTGCGGCGCAAGACCTGGCCAAGCGGGGCCGCCTGCAAGCGGGCGAGCACATCGAAGCCTCGATCGTGGACACCCGCTTGCGCGAAGTGCAGGCCCAGCTGCGGGCCCTGCAGCAGCCATCTCCCGGGGCTCGCTGAGTCTGTTGTTCCCGGGTGACGCGCCTGTGTCATCCAGGGGCTATGATCGCCCTCCCTGCACAAGACACACCATGGCCGGAATCCACATCACCGACATCGAAGCCGCCATCAACCATTGGCGTGCCAAGAACCCCTCACCCGACGGCGTCTCGCTGCCGCCGCAGTTGCGCGCGTTGGCCGAGGTGTATGGGCTCATGGTGTACTACAAGCAGGACCTGGCCGACGAATTCAGTTTGCCCCTGGCTGCGGCCGAGGCTTGGCAGGACTGGTATGCCACCACGCCCGACACGCCTTGCATCGCCATTTGCTCGACCAGCCAGGGCGACGAAACCTGCAAAGGCTGTGGCCGAAGCTTCGAAGAAGTGCAGTTGTGGATTGAGATGAGCCCCGGTGAAAAGCGCAGCATCTGGCACCGCATCACCATGGAGGGCAACTCCTGGCGCTTTAACCGTTATGCCGAGCGCGCCGCCGAAGACCGTCGTTGGGCCAAGGCCGCAGCCGAAGCCCAGGTGCCACTCGACCTCCAGCCCTGAACCCCTGGCCCCCGCGCAGGGCCGCCCAGGGGCAGGGTGGCTCAGGGCAACTGGGCCGCTTGCTTGCCCACACCGTTGGGGTAACAGATTTCCACTGCTCCCTCTTGAGGCTGCTCGCAAATGCACTCCTCCAGTTTGCGCGGCGTGCACTGTTGTGCGTCAGTGTTGCGAACCGGGTAATACAGCTGACCTTTGGCCGCGCTCATGCCCATGCCCGTCAGGCCCCCAAATCCAATGTAGGTCAAGCGGCTGTATTGCCCCACCGGGCGCGACGCCGCAGGCGCGGCCTGATTGGGACTGGCCTCGCGCCGGATGTTGGCCGTCACCTTCACCGGTGACCAGTCGTAATTGGCCGCCAAACCGCCGTTTTGGCCATCGCCCAGGCCATACACCACCGTCACCGGCTTGTTGCTGCCTGGCTCGGCCGTGTCAAATTGACCCGACAGCGACAGCACGCTCAAGCTTTCATTGCCCACCAGGCCCGTGATGCGCCCGGGCGTCACGCTCGCTTGGGTGTTGCCGTCGTACTGCTTGTCAGCTGCCGATGTGCCCACAAACTGCAGCGGGGCCTTGTCGATCGTCAAAGCGCCTTGCTGGTACGTGATGCTGTAGTTGCCCACGTCCTGTCCGGTGGCCAGCGCGTTTGAGCCGTAAACACCCGCGTTGCGCCCCGAGGCCAAGCCCGAGACCCGGATGTCGTCACCCGCTACAAAGCCCTCCAGCAGTGCAGCAGACTGCTGCTGAGTCTGACCGTTGTAGGTCACACGCTCGGGCCGTGCGGTGACGCTGGCGGTTTTGGGCGTGATGGTCAAGGTGGCGCTGCCCAGTGTCACGTCGTAGTTGGCCGCATCTGCACCCGAGACCGTCATGGCCGATGTGTATTGGCCCACGTTGCGTCCGCTGGGCAGACCCCCAAAGCTCAGGGCGTCGCCCGCCACAAAGCCCGAGCCTTGCGTGCCGTTGAGGCTTTGGGTCTGGCCGTTGTAGACCACCGTCTGGCCCAAGGCTGACAAACTGGCCGGGCGCTTGCTGATGTTGAGCGATGCGTTGCTGTAGGTGATGTTGTAGTTGCCCACATCAGCGCCTGTTGCGCTCAGGCTGGAGAGGTAACTGCCCGCGTTGCGGCCACTGGCCAGGCCTGAGGCCTGAACGCTGTCGCCCGCCACAAAACCGCTCAGTACAGCTGAACCCTGACTTTGCGTTTGGCCGTTGTAGACCAAGCTTGTAGCCGATGCTGTGATCGTGGCATCCAGTTTGTTGATGACCAAGGGTGCATTCACATAAGTGATGAT
>JBIKQY010000191.1:0-5536 GCA_044349465.1 Limnohabitans sp.
CTCCGACCCGCGCCGGGGTGAAGAAGAAGACTTTCCACTGGACACCATCCGCCTGGAAGACCACACCACCTCGGTGCTGGAGCTCAAGCGCCAGGGCCTGAGCGCAGGCAGCGTGCCCGAAGCGGGCTGCTCGGTGCTCATCATGCGCACCGGCAACATGTCGATGGACGTGACCGACTTGGTGCACCCCGATGTGGCCGCGCAAGCGGTGCTGGCCGCGCGTGTGGTGGGCCTGGACATCGCCGGGGTCGACTTGGTGGTGCAAGACATTTCCAAGCCCCTGGGGCCGCAAGGTGGCGCGGTGGTCGAGGTCAATGCAGGCCCTGGCCTGCTGATGCACCTCAAACCCGCCACAGGCCAGCCCCGCCCGGTGGGCCAGGCGATTGCCAACCACCTGTTCAAGCCCGAAGACAACGGCCGCATTCCGGTGGTGGGCCTCATGGGCGATGGTGACACCACCCGGGCGGCGCAACTGCTGGCCTGGTTGCTGCATCTCAAGGGCCTGCACACCGGGCTGTCGTGTGCCAACGGCTTGTTTTTGAACCAACGCCAGCTGCCCACCCAGGACGGCATGGACTGGGCGCAAGCCCAACGTTTGCTGATCAACCGGGGCGTGCAGGCGGCCGTGTTCGAAAGCGATGCCCGTCATCTGCTGGCCCAAGGCCTGCCCTATGACCGCTGCCAGATTGGCATCGTCACCCGCATGCCCCGCGCCACCGGGCTGGACGACCTGTACCCGGGCGGTGATGAAAAAATGCCGGGCTATATCCGCACCCAAATCGATGTGGTGCTGCCTGAGGGCACGGCCGTGCTGAACGCCGCCGACCCCGAAGTGGCCGCTCTAGCGGATTACTGCGATGGGAGTGTGATGTTTTATGGCGACGATGAGCACAACACCCGCTTGCAAGCGCACCGCAGCGCAGGTCACCGCGTGGGGTTTTGGCGCGAAGGCCAACTGGTGCTGGCCCAGGGCCCCAAAGAACACCTGGTGCTGTCGAGCCAGCGCCCGGCCGTGGCGCGGCTTTTGAAAACCGGCAGTCTGAACACCAGCGACATGCTGGTGGCTGCCTGCGCGGCCTGGGCCTTGGACATTGGCACCGACCTGATCCGGGCCGGGATCAAAAGTTACGGCAGCTTGCCCACCGCCTGAAGCTCTCGCCTCTCGCCCACCTACCCCCTGGAAACACCCTTCATGCAAGTTTCTCGCATTCGCGCTTTGCGTGGCCCCAATCTGTGGAGCCGCCACACCGCCATCGAAGCCATCGTCAGCTGCGGTCCCGAAGACAGCGGCCTGTCAGCGCAGCACCCGGTTGAGCAGCAACTGCGTCGCATCTTTCCCGCGGTCGGTCCGTTTGATGGGCAGCGCCCGGGCGAGGCCG
Source organism: Limnohabitans sp. (assembly GCA_044349465.1). Lineage (GTDB taxonomy): Bacteria > Pseudomonadota > Gammaproteobacteria > Burkholderiales > Burkholderiaceae_C > Limnohabitans_A. The sequence goes on from JBIKQY010000191.1 coordinate 1,380, forward strand.
CCACACTGGCCCATGCGCTGGAAAAAGTCACCTTGAGCCTGCAAGCGCACGCAGGCTGCCCGGTGTCTTTCAGCCGCACCATGCCCACCGAAGATCCGGGCGTTTTTCAGGTGGTGGTGCAATACACCGAAGAAGTGGTGGGGCGTTTGGCACTGAACCTGGCCGAGCAGCTGTGCCAAGCCGCCGCGGCCGGGACCGGCTTCGACCTGGAAGCGGCCATTGCGCAACTGCACGAACTTGACGAAGACGTGCGCCTGGGGCCTTCGACCGGTTCCATTGTGGACGCCGCCATGGCGCGCGGCATCCCCATTCGTCGCTTGACCGATGGCAGCCTGGTTCAGTTTGGCTGGGGCGCACAGCAGCGGCGCATCCAGGCCGCAGAAACCGACACCACCAGCGCCATTGCTGAATCGATTGCACAAGACAAGGACCTGACCAAAAGCCTGCTGCATGCCGCAGGCGTGCCTGTGCCCATGGGCCGCCCAGCCAAGAGCCTGGACGAGGCCTGGGCCATCGCTCAGGACATCGGCCTGCCCGTTGTGGTCAAGCCCCAAGACGGCAACCAGGGCAAAGGGGTCTCGGTCAACATCACCGCGCGAGAAGCTTTTGACAAAGCCTACGTCACAGCCGAGCGTTACGGCACCGTGCTGGTGGAAAAGTTTTTGCCCGGACACGACTACCGCCTGCTGGTGGTGGGCGACAAACTGGTGGCCGCCGCAAGGCGCGAGCCCCCGCTCGTGGTGGGCGACGGCAAACACACCGTGCGCCAATTGGTTGACCTGGTCAATGCCGATCCGCGCCGGGGTGAAGGGCACGCCACCTCGCTGACCAAAATCCGTTTTGACGACATCGCCATCGGCCGCCTGCATGCGCAAGACCTGGAGCCCGAGTCGGTGCCCGCCAAGGGCCGCCGCGTGATTTTGCGCAACAACGCCAACTTGTCGACCGGCGGCACCGCCACCGACGTGACCGACGAGGTACACGCCGAGGTGAAGGCCCGCGTGATCGCGGCAGCGCAAATGGTGGGCGTGGACATCTGCGGCGTGGACGTGGTCTGCGAATCGCTCTCGCGCCCACTCGAAGAACAAAACGGTGGCATCGTCGAGCTCAACGCCGCACCGGGCCTGCGCATGCACATCAGCCCCTCTTTTGGCAAAGGCCGGGACGTGGGCAACGCGGTGATTGACCACATGTTCCCCGATGGCGACAACGGCCGCATTCCGGTGATTGCCGTGACCGGCACCAACGGCAAAACCACCACCGTGCGTTTGATCGCTCACTTGATCAAAGCGCAGGGACTGCGCGTGGGCATGACCAACACCGATGGTGTCTACGTCAATGGCCGCCAGACCGATTCAGGCGACTGCAGCGGCCCGCGCAGCGCCCGCAATGTGCTGATGCACCCCGATGTGGACGCCGCCGTGTTCGAGACCGCCCGGGGCGGCCTGCTGCGTGAAGGCCTGGCCTTTGACCGCTGCCAAGTGGCCGTGGTCACCAACTTGGGCGCAGGCGACCACCTGGGCCTGAACTACATCACCACGCTGGAAGACCTGACGGTGCTCAAGCGGGTGATCGTGCTCAACGTGGACCCCACGGGCATGGCCGTGCTCAACGCCAACGACCCGGCTGTGGTGGCCATGGCCCGGCACAGCCCGGGCGATGTGACGTTTTTTGCGCTCGACGCCAACCACCCCGTGCTGGCCACGCACCGCGCCCAAGGCAAACGCGTGGTCTATGTCGAAGACGGTGCCATCGTGGCCCAAAAAGGCAAACAGGTGTTGCGCATTCCGCTCATCCAAGTGCCGCTCACGCGCCAGGGTCAAATCGGTTTTCAGACCGAAAACGTGCTGGCCGCCGTGGGCGCTGCCTGGGCGGTTGATGTGCATTGGGATGCGATGGCGCAAGGTCTGGCCACATTCATCAGCGACATCCAGGGTGTGCCTGGGCGCTTTAACGTGTTCGACTACCGGGGCGCAACCCTGATCGCCGATTACGGACATAACCCGGACGCCATTGCCGCCTTGGTGCAGGCGGTGGACAACATGCCCGCCAACAAGCGCGTGGTGGTCATCAGCGGCGCAGGCGACCGGCGCGACCAGGACATCCGCGACCAGACCCAGATTCTGGGCAAAGCTTTTGACGAAGTGCTGCTGTACCAAGACGCTTGCCAGCGTGGGCGCGAAGACGGTGAGGTGATTGGCTTGCTGCGAGAAGGTTTGCAAGGTGCGTTGCGCACCACCCATGTGCAAGACATCCAGGGTGAGTTCAACGCCATCGACACCGCCCTGTCGCGTCTGTCACCGGGCGATCTGTGCCTGATCTTGATCGACCAGGTGGAAGAGGCTTTGGCCTACATCACCGAAAAAGTCAAAGCCAGCAAAGGGGGGTAAAAGCCCCCTGCCGGGGCTCAAACCAATGGGTTCATCAGCAAGGCCAATGCCACACTGGCCTTGAAGGCCCCCACCCAAAACCACCATCGCCACACGGTGGGTGATGGCTGCTCCACCAACCGATGCAGCCAGCTCCCCAAGATGAGCGACAGCAGCAAAGCCAGCAGCATGCCCAGCGCATTGGCCCACAGCGCATCGGGCCAATGCGCCGTGATGGCGGCATTGACGGCCAGGCTCACACCAAAGTGGATCAGGAACACCGAATAAGACACACCCGACAGCCATTGCACGGCGGTCCGCCAGCGTGAACGCCCAAGCGCCTCACCCCCAAACCAGGCCTCAGGAACCGCCACCAGCAAGGCCGCCACGCCCCAAGCCACCGCGATGCGTGCACGCGGCTCCAGCCACCAGGCCACGCCCCCCACCAGCAGCAGCAAAACCCCTATCCTCCAGAACGAAGCATGCGCCGCCGAACTGCCCAAGGCGGCACATCGCCGGGCCTCCCAAGCGAGCAGGCCCAAACCATAAGAGCCCCAAAAATACACGCCCAGATCGTCCAGATCGGCGTCCAGATTCCACCACCACAAGGAGGCGCAGACCAGCACCAACCACAGCCCCAGCCGCCGTGCATCTGACTGCAATGCCATGTTGGCACTTTGAACGCTTGGTTGCGCAATCTGTGCACGGGGCCAGGCCTTCAGCACGACCAGGCAAGCCAAGGCCATCGCATACAACTGCAAATCGATCGCAACATACCAAATGCCTGCTGACAAGGCCTCCAGGTCCAGCAGATGCTGCATGAGCGCGACGTGCGCCAGCGCCTGTCCCCAGTCCGGCGGCGCCGACAGGCTGGCATGCGCAAAGTCGGGCCTCACCCATTCACTGACCACCACGGTGAAGCTGAGCGCTGCCAGCAAGGGAATGGCCAGGCGCAAATAGCGTTGCCAGACCAGCTTCAGAGCCTCGGACAGCGAAAGCGACTCGTACCGCGCCAAACTGCTTGCCGTGAGAAAACCTGCACACACCAAGAAAAACTGCACCGCCAGTCGGCCATGGTCATAAAGCCAATTCACCACACCGGGCGAGGCTTTGGCCACCACATCCGACATGGGTCCGTAAAACGCCAAGTGGTGCAACACGATCAACAAGCAGCCTGCGGCCTTGATCGCATCGATCAAAAAAGAACGCCCAGAAGGGCGTTGTGCGGTGATGGTCAAGGGCGACTCAGGCAAAGGCCATCACAGGGCCAGGCGGGCGCGGGCCGCTTGGTATTGCGCCTTGAACTGGGCCACCAACTGTGCCGTGCTTTGCACCGACTGGATCGCACCAATGCCCTGACCGCAGCCCCAGATGTCTTTCCAGGCTTTTTTGGCGTCACCACCAAAGTTCATCTTGCTGGGGTCGGACTCGGGCAAGTTTTCGGGGTCCAGGCCCGCTGCGCGAATCGACGGCGCGAGGTAATTGCCATGCACGCCGGTGAACAGGTTGCTGTAGACAATGTCGTCCGAGTTGCTGTCGACGATGGCTTGTTTGTAGTCCTCGGCAGCACGCGCTTCGTGCGTGGCGATGAAGGCCGAGCCGATGTAGGCAAAGTCTGCGCCCATGGCTTGCGCCGCCAAGATGGCGTCGCCCGTGGCGATCGAGCCCGACAAAGCCACCGGGCCGTCGAACCACTGGCGGATTTCCTGAATCAAGGCAAACGGGCTTTTAACGCCCGCATGGCCACCGGCACCCGCCGCCACGGCGATCAGGCCGTCTGCGCCTTTT
>JBIKQY010000320.1:0-3573 GCA_044349465.1 Limnohabitans sp.
ATGTACCGGCGTATCTGGGTGACGCCATGGGCAATTTGCGCCAGCGCAACCAGCTGGCCAGTTTGCTGGCCATGGGCATGTTGGCGGTCTTGATTTGGCGCGGCCTGGGCCTGTCCAAGGTCCACACTCTCTGGATGCTGGCCCTGTTGGCCCTGGGCATGGCCGCAACAGCCTCACGCACAGGTTTGCTCCAGATGGTGTTCATCGCATGCTGGATGCTGCTGCACCGCTCGGCCCCCAAGGGGCGCGAGGCTTTGGTGCTCACCGGGCTGGTGCTGGGCGTGTATGCCCTGGCTTCCTGGCTTTTGCCGGGGCTGTTGCAGCACCTGAGTGGACAGGCCACGGACAGCGCCATGGCGCGCATGGGGGCTCTGGGCGGCTGCGGCAGTCGCCAGGCGCTTTGGGCCAATGTGCTGCACTTGGTGGCACAGCATCCGCTGGGCGGTTGGGGCTGGGACCAGCTGCGCTATGCACACTACTTCACCGAATACCCCTCGCTGCGGTTTTGTGACATGTTGGGCAACGCCCACAACCTGCCTCTGCACATCGCGTTTGTTTGGGGTGTGCCCGCGGCTGTGTTGGCGAGTCTGGGTGTGCTGGTCTGGGTGGTACGGGCCAAGCCCTGGCATCACCAAGGTGCCGGCCCACAGCTCGCTTGGGGCGTGCTCGGTGTTTTGGCCTTGCACAGTTTGCTCGAGTACCCACTGTGGTACGGCCCCTTTCAAGTGGCCCTGCTGCTGTGCCTGTGGCTCATGCGGGGGCGGGTCTGGCAAGTTTTGCAAGTTCAGACACGAGCGACGGGGCTGGCTCTGGTTTTGCTGGGCGTATTGGGCTTTGTGGCCTACGACTACGCGCAAGTTCGGCAAATTTACTTGCCTGCAGCGCAGCGCTTCAGCGTCTGGCGTGACCCAGCGCTGCAAGTGGCGCAACGCACCTGGCTGTTCCGTGGCACGGCCGTGTTTGCTCAGGTGACCACCACGCCGGTGCACGAAGGCAATGCCCGCGCCATGTTGCAGGCCAGTTTGTTGGCCATGCGCACCTCGCCCGAGCCGCGCGTGATCGAAAAACTGCTGAGCAGTGCTCAGCTGCTGGGTGAAGACGCGCTGTATGAAGCGCACAAAAAGCATTTTCAGCGGGTGTACCCACAAGCCTATCTGGCTTGGGCTTACCATCGGCAACCTTGAACAAACAGGCATCACATGGCGAAATTTCCACTAATTACCCAATTGGGTAATTACACAAAGTGGCATATTTGGTAAATTAGTTGCTAAATTCAGCATTGACACTTTATGAAAAAACGCCTTGGACACATTTTTCTGGTGGATGACAACCACGACATGCGCTTTTATTTGAGCGACATGTTGATCATGCTCGGTTACACCGTAGACACTTTTGACAATGCCACCGCATTCCTTGAGAAATCGATGGACATATCACCGGCTGTGGTTTTGCTGGACATGCGCATGCCTGGGCTGAACGGGCTTGAGTTGCAAGCCAAGCTGGACGCATTGGGTCGCAAAACCCCCATCGTTTTCATCAGCGGTGAAAGTGACAAAGACGAAATCATCCAGGCGTTCCGCCTCGGGGCCGTCGATTTCCTGCTCAAACCGTTTAACCGGGAAAAGCTGTGCCAGGTGGTGGACAAAGCCCTTGAAATGGACCGGCAGCGCAACCAGGAGTTCATCAACACCGACTCCCTGAGGCGTTCATTCGCCACCCTGTCAACACGCGAGCAGGAGATCTTCATGCTCGTCGTGCAAGGTTTGACCAACAAAGGGATTGCCGAAGTCACGGGCATCCAGGCTGGAACGGCCAAGAAACACCGGGCCACGATTTATCAAAAGTTCCAAGTCAATACGAGTGCAGATCTGATCAGCCAGTGCAAGGGGATCGACGTGAGCAAACTCATACCCGTGGAAAATTTGACGGAGCAATGAGCGGGCACGGTTAAAATCATGCTCCTACCCAAGGAGCGTTGCAGCCAGCCGCCGTCAAGGCGCAGCAGGTCAGGCTTGGGGCCGTTCAATGTCTGAATGATCTTGCACAACGACGCTCACCTTCAATCCCAAGGTGAGTCCGTGTCTGTTGTCGCGTCTGAAATCGTGTCTGTTCCCCCCATGAAGTTGTCCGGTCTGGAGCCTGTCTCCATCGGCACCGGGTCGCTGTTTGTCAACGTGGGTGAGCGCACCAACGTGACCGGCTCCAAAGCCTTTGCCCGCATGATCTTGAATGGCGAGTACGAGCAAGCTTTGGCCGTGGCGCGCCAGCAGGTCGAAAACGGCGCGCAGGTGATCGATGTCAACATGGACGAAGCCATGCTCGACAGCCAGGCGGCCATGGTGCGTTTCTTGAACCTGATGGCCGGTGAGCCCGACATTGCCCGTGTGCCGGTGATGGTGGACTCGTCCAAATGGACGGTGATCGAAGCCGGTCTGCGCTGCATTCAGGGCAAGGGCATTGTCAACTCGATCAGCATGAAAGAAGGCCTGGACGAATTCAAACGCCAGGCCAAGCTGGTCAAGCGCTACGGCGCGGCCGCGGTGGTCATGGCGTTCGATGAAAAAGGCCAGGCCGATACCTACGAGCGCAAGATCGAGATTTGCGAGCGCGCTTACCGCGTGCTGGTCGACGAGGTGGACTTTCCGCCCGAAGACATCATCTTCGACCCGAACATTTTTGCCATCGCCACCGGCATCGAAGAGCACAACAACTACGCGGTGGACTTCATCAACGCCACGCGCTGGATCAAGCAAAACCTGCCGGGTGCCAAGGTCTCGGGTGGCGTGTCCAACGTGTCGTTCAGCTTCCGGGGCAACGACCCGGTGCGCGAGGCGATCCACACCGTGTTCCTGTACCACGCCATTCAGGCGGGCATGGACATGGGCATCGTCAACGCGGGCATGGTCGGCGTTTATGACGACCTGGAGCCCACACTGCGCGAGCGGGTCGAAGACGTGGTGCTGAACCGCCGTCCTGATGCGGGCGAGCGTTTGGTCGAAGTGGCCGACAGCGCCAAGGGCGCAGCCAAAGACGAGACCACCAAACTGGCCTGGCGCGGCACGCCCGATGCGCCTGTGGGCGTGGCGCAGCGCCTGAGCCACTCATTGGTGCATGGCATCACTGATTTCATCAGCGACGACACCGAAGAGGCCTACCAAGAGATTCTGGCCAAGGGCGGTCGCCCGCTGCATGTGATCGAAGGCCCGCTGATGGACGGCATGAACGTCGTCGGTGACCTGTTCGGCCAGGGCAAGATGTTCTTGCCGCAAGTGGTCAAGAGCGCCCGCGTGATGAAGCAGGCCGTGGCGCATTTGCTGCCCTACATCGAAGCCGAAAAACTCGCGCAAGAAGCGGCGGGCCAAGACGTCAAAGCCAAGGGCAAGATCGTCATCGCCACCGTCAAGGGCGATGTGCACGACATCGGCAAGAACATCGTCACCGTGGTCTTGCAGTGCAACAACTTTGAAGTGGTCAACATGGGCGTGATGGTGCCCTGCCACGAAATTCTGGCCAAGGCCAAAGAAGAAAACGCCGACATCATCGGCCTGTCGGGCCTGATCACACCCAGCTTGG
>JBIKQY010000192.1:0-5507 GCA_044349465.1 Limnohabitans sp.
TTTGGATGAAGGTGCGCAAGAGCGACGGCACCGACGCACCCCAGCTCATCGTGCCCTACACCCTGGACTGCAACGACATGCGCTTTGCGCTGCCCCAAGGCTATTCGCACGCCGACCCGTTCTTTCAGTACATGAAGGACACCTTTGACGCGCTGTACGCCGAAGGCGACCCGAGCGGCGACAACGCCCCCAAGATGATGAGCATCGGCATGCACTGCAGATTGCTGGGCCGCCCCGGCCGCATCACCGCGCTGCAGCGCTTTTTGGACCACATCCAGTCGCACGACAAAGTCTGGGTGGCTCGGCGCATTGACATTGCACGGCATTGGAAAGCCACGCACCCTTATGCCGAGTGAACGCCTTACTCCTCCTGCTGGATCGCCCCGCTTGCGCGATGGTCTGTGGACCACGACCGCCCGCATCGCCCACAGGGTGGGCTCCTACAACAACAAGGCACCTCGCACCCCTGTAGGAGCGCACCCCGTGCGCGATGGCTCGTGGACCACCGCCGTTCGCAACGCCCACAGGGTGGGCTCCTACAAAAAGACAACGGCCTATTCAAACCTTCACGGAAATACCCATGTCCTTGACACTTGATCAACTCAACAGCGCGTCTCCAGCCAATGCCGCACAGATGCTCGACGGCTTGTACGAGCACTCGCCCTGGATTGCAGAGCAAGCGCTCAATGGCCGCCCATTCACATCGCTGGCGCACCTCAAGCACGCCATGTGCGAAGTGCTGGCGCACGCCGGGCGTGACGCGCAACTGGGCCTGATCCGCGCCCACCCCGAGTTGGCGGGCAAGGCCATGGTGAGCAAGTCGCTCACGGCCGAATCGACCAACGAACAAACCAAGGCGGGCCTGACCGACTGCACGCCCGAGGAGTTCGCCAAAATTCAAAAGCTCAACGCCGACTACAACGCCAAGTTCGGCTGGCCCTTCATCTTGGCGGTGCGCGGCCCACGGGGCGTGGGTTTGAACAAAAAACAGATCATCGACGCCTTCGAGCGACGCCTGTTCGGTCACCCCGACATGGAGTTGGCAGAGTGCTTGCGCCACATCCACCGCATCGTCGAAATACGGCTGAACGATAAGTTTGGCGTGGAACCCACGCTGGGCCACAGGGTTTGGGACTGGCAAGAACAACTGGCGCAACATTCGGACCCCGGCTTTGCTGAAGCAGGCCAACTCACCGTCACATACCTGACCGACGCGCACCGTGCCTGCGCCCAGCGCATCACACAAAACATGCGCGACTGCGGTTTTGACGAGGTCTACACCGACGCCGTGGGCAACGTGGTGGGCCGTTACCACCCCGCCACAACGAGTGCCAAATACCTGATGACGGGCAGCCACTACGACACCGTGCGCAACGGCGGCAAATACGACGGCCGCTTGGGCATCTTTGTGCCCATGGCCTGCGTGCTGCAGCTGCAGCAACAAGGCAAACGCCTGCCTTTCGGCATCGAAGTCGTCGCCTTTGCCGAAGAAGAAGGCCAGCGCTACAAAGCCACCTTCCTCGGCTCGGGTGCGCTCATTGGCCAGTTCAACCCCGCTTGGTTGGAGCAGCAAGATGCCGACGGCATCACCATGCGCGCGGCCATGCAGCACGCGGGCCTGTGCATCGACGACATCCCCAAAATCCAACGCGACCCGGCGCAGTACCTCGGCTTTGTCGAAGTGCACATCGAGCAAGGCCCGGTGCTCAACGAAGTTAACATCCCGCTGGGCGTGGTCACCTCGATCAACGGCAGCGTGCGCTACCTGTGCGAGGTCTTCGGCACCGCCAGCCACGCAGGCACCACCCCCATGGACCGCCGCCGCGACGCGGCCTGCGCCGTGGCGGAACTCGCGCTCTACATGGAGCAACGCGCCGCCCAAGACGGCGACAGTGTGGCCACCATTGGCCAGTTGCAAGTGCCCAATGGCTCGATCAACGTGGTGCCAGGCCGCTGCCTGTTCAGCTTGGACATGCGCGCCCCCACCGATGCACAGCGCGACGCGCTGGTGGCCGACGTGATGAGCCAACTTGACCTGATTGCTGAGCGCCGAGGCGTGCGCGTCAAAGCCGAGCTGACCATGAGCGCCGACGCCGCGCCCAGCGCCCCCGAATGGCAAGCGCGCTGGGAAGTCATGCCGCAAGCCATGTTGTTTGTGCGCGGCGAAAACGGGGGCATCAGCCACAACCCACGCGAATCGACCACCAGTGACGACATGCAACTGTGTGTCGACGCCTTCACCCATGTTTTGAACCAACTCTCTCAGGAACTGTCATGAGCGCTACCGCCCAACAATACCAACAACTCGACGCCTGGATCGACGCGCACTTTGACGAACAGATCAAGTTCATGCAGGCCTTGGTACAGGTGCCCACCGACACCCCACCCGGCAACAACGCGCCTCATGCCGAGCGCACCGCTGAGCTGCTGCAGCCCATGGGCTTTGTCGCCGAAAAGCACACCGTGCCCGAAGCCGAGGTGAAAGCCTACGGCCTCGAATCCGTCACCAACCTGATCGTGCGCCGCAAATATGGCGAAGGCAAAACCATAGCCCTGAACGCCCACGGCGACGTGGTGCCGCCCGGCGAAGGCTGGACACACCCGCCCTATGGCGGCGAAATCCACAACGGCGCCATGTACGGCCGCGCCACCGCCGTGAGCAAGTGCGACTTCTCCACCTTCACCTTTGCCACGCGCGCCCTCGAATCCCTCAAAGCCCCATTGAAGGGCGGCGTGGAACTGCACTTCACCTACGACGAAGAGTTTGGCGGCGAAATGGGCCCCGGCTGGTTGCTGGCCAAAGGCCTGACCAAGCCTGACCTGATGATCGCCGCAGGCTTCAGCTACCAAGTGGTCACCGCGCACAACGGCTGCCTGCAAATGGAAGTCACGGTGCAAGGCGAGATGTCGCACGCGGCCATTCCCGACAGCGGCACCGACGCACTGCAAGGTGCGGTGCACATCCTGAATGCCCTGCTCGCCCTCAACACGCAATACCTCAAGGTCACGTCCAAGGTCGAGGGCATCAGCCACCCCTACTTGAACGTGGGCCTGATCGAAGGCGGCACCAACACCAACGTGGTGCCCGGCAAAGTCAGCTTCAAGCTCGACCGCCGCATGATCCCCGAAGAGAACCCCGCAGAAGTCGAAGCCAGCATCCGCCAAACCATTGCCGACGCGGCGGCGAGCTTCAAGCCCCCACGCGGTGGCCATGTGCTGAAAGTGGATGTGCGCCGCATGCTGCTGGCCAACGCCATGAAACCCCTGCCCGGCAACAAGCCACTGGTGGATGCGATCCAGAAACACGGCGGCCAAGTCTTTGGTGAGCCCATCCCCGCCATCGGCACACCGCTCTACACAGACGTGCGCCTGTACGTGGAGCGCGGCATCCCCGGCGTGATCTACGGCGCAGGTCCGCGCACCGTGCTCGAATCCAACGCCAAACGCGCCGACGAGCATGTGCAGCTGGAAGACCTGCGCCGGGCGACCAAGGTGGTGGCGCGCACGTTGCTGGATTTGCTGGGCTGATCGGCTGATGGTCGATGCGCTGAGACCCTCTACAACGGCGGTTCTCGGCGCTTGACGCGGGAAACCTTGCAATGCTACATTTGTAGCAATCAACTTCAAGGTGAATCTCATGGGCATGCCCGTACGGATCGACGACACGCTTTACGAACAAGCCAAAGCACACGCCAGCGCTGAACGGCGCACCATTGCCGGGCAGATCGAATTCTGGGCCATGGTCGGCAAGGCTGCTTTGGACAACCCCGATTTGCCCATCGACTTTGTGCGCGAACTGATGATCGCTCGGGCAGAAGGCCCCGTTCTGGCAACGCCATTTGTGCCCCAATCCCGCGCAGCATGAACCCAGTGCAGGTTCTTCAAAGTGCGGCTTTTGCGCGCGCCTACAAAAAACTCCATGCTCCTCAGCAGGCCGATGCAGACAGCGCGGTCGAAGCCATCGTCAACGACCCCGGCTTGGGTGAGGCCAAAAAGGGCGATTTGGCGGGCGTTTTTGTCTACAAATACCGCAGCCAGCAGCAATTGATGCTGCTGGCCTACGAATACGACCCCGGCACGCGCATGCTCCTGCTGTTGGGATCGCACGAAAACTTTTACCAAAAGCTCAAGCGCTGAACTGCTTTTTGTGCAACGCTTGAATTCTCGTTAAACGGACACCTTCACCGACATGACCACCCCAGCCCTCGCAACCCTCCACCAACGTGTGCAGGCCTGCACCACCGACCAGGACGTGGCCGATTACCAGCGCGATGGTGCGGTGTGCATCCGAAACTTGTTCACGCCCGAAGAAGTGGCACTGCTGCGTGACGGCATCGAGGCCAACTTGGCCCAGCCCAGCCCGCGTGGCATGGTGGCCAGTCGGCCGGATGACCCGGGGCGGTTTTTTGAAGACTTTTGCAACTGGCAAGACATTCCGCAGTTCAAGCGCTTCATTTTTGACACGCCCCTGGCCGCACTGGCGCAGCGCCTGATGCAAAGCAACACGGTTAGGCTGTACCACGACCACCTGCTGGTCAAGGAACCCGGCACACGCCAGCGCACGCCTTGGCACCAGGACCAGCCGTATTACAACGTGGACGGCCTGCAAAACATCAGTTTCTGGATTCCGGTGGACCCGGTGTCGCGCCCTTCCACGCTGGAGTTCATCGCGGGCTCGCACCGTGGCCCCTGGCTCATGCCGCGCACCTTCATGACGAACCAAGCCAAGTGGTTCCCCGAAGGCACGCTGGCCGAATTGCCCGACATCGACAAGCACCGCGAAGACTTTCCGATCGTGGGATGGGACTTGCAGCCAGGCGATCTGGTGTGTTTTCACATGCTCAGCCTGCACGCCTCGGCCGGGGTGGACGGCACGCACCGCAGACGCGTGTACTCGGTGCGCTTTTTGGGCGACGACATGACCCATGCGCCCCGCCCTTGGGTGACCTCACCGCCCTTCCCCGGGCTGGACCAGGAGCTGGCTGCAGGCGTGCCGATGGACCATGCGCTGTTTCCTTTGATGCCGGTTTGAGTTGACCTGCTCACCCTGAAAACCGCCGCCCTTCGGGGTTCAGGCGGTTTTTTGTTGCCCGGGGCTCATTGACCTTGAATACACAGGGTTTTCACGCATCCACATCGCATTTAATTTTGTATACAGTTTGGAACACACAGAAGCACACATTTAGCTTCTTTGCGGTTTTCCCCTCTGTTTACTTTTCAGGAGACCCCTCCATGAGTTCAACCGTTCACCCCGTCGACGAGAAATTGCCCAGTGGCAAGCTCGCCGCTTTGGGCCTCCAACACGTCTTGGTGATGTACGCCGGTGCGGTGGCTGTGCCCCTGATCGTCGGCCGCGCCCTCAAGCTCAGCCCTGAGCAGGTGGCCATGCTGATCTCGGCCGACCTGTTTTGCTGTGGCATCGTCACGCTGATCCAGTCGCTCGGTGCCACCCAGTGGTTCGGCATCCGACTGCCGGTGATGATGGGCGTGACGTTCGCGTCGGTCGC
>JBIKQY010000193.1:0-5491 GCA_044349465.1 Limnohabitans sp.
GTGCACTGCGTTTGGGGCAGGGCATCGTTGAGGGCAAGAAAAAGCGCCTGGGTCTCAGGCGCTGTGGTGTGCAGGGGCATGGGCCTCAGGCTTTAGGGGCCACCCAAGTGGTTTTGACGGTGCTTTGTGGCTGGACTGCTGCTTTGCTGCTTTTGGCGGGGGCTTTGGCCGTGGCCTTGACCGGTTTGGCCGCAGCTTTGACAGGCGCTGCGGCTTTGGCTGCAGGCTTGGCTGCAGGTGCTGCCACGGCTTTGGCGGAAGCTTTGGCTACAGGCTTGGCGACGCTGGTGGAGGCTGGCTTGATCGTTGCCTTGACTGGTGCTTTGACCGCTGCTTTGGCCGCCACAGGCGCTGCAGCGGCTTGAACTGCAGCTACGGCCTTGGGCGCAGCCGATTTGGCCTTGGGTGCGTGGCCCTGAATGAATTTGACCACCTGCGGGTACACGATGTCGCGCCAGCGGCGGCCACTGAAGATGCCGTAGTGGCCCGCGCCTTCAACTTCCAGGTGCTGACGCTCGCTGGCGGGCACGCCGCTGCACAGTTCTTGCGCAGCGCGGGTCTGGCCCGATCCGGAGATGTCGTCCAACTCGCCTTCCACGGTCAACAAAGCGGTGCCCTTGATGTCTTGCGGGCGCACACGCTCGACCTTGCCGTCGATGCCCTTGACGTCCCAAGTGCCGTTGACCAGTTTGAAGTCCTGGAACACGGTGGCGATGGTTTCCAGGTAGTAATCGGCGTCCATGTCCAGCACGGCGTTGTACTCGTCATAGAACTTGCGGTGCGCTTCGGTGCTGGCGTCGTCGCCCTTGATCAGGTCCTTGAAGTAGTCGTAATAGCTGTTGGCGTGGCGGTCGGGGTTCATGGCCACAAAACCGGTGTATTGCAAAAAGCCTGGGTACACACGGCGACCAGCGCCAGGGAAGTTGGCCGGAACGCGGTAAATCACGTTGTTCTCGAACCACTCAAAGCTCTTGTTGGTGGCCAGGTTGTTGACCGAGGTGGGCGACTTGCGCGCATCGATGGGGCCGCCCATCATGGTCATGGTCAGCGGGGTCTTCTCGCCGCGACTGGCCATGAGTGACACCGCCGCCAGCACCGGCACCGTGGGCTGGCACACGCTCACCACATGGCAGTCGCCATAGATGGCTTGCAGGTGGCGGATGAACTCTTGCACATAGTTGATGTAGTCGTCCAGGTGGAACTCGCCGTCTGACAAAGGCACCAGGCGGGCGTTCTTCCAGTCGGTGATGTAGACCTTGTGGTCTTGCAGCATGGTCTTGACGGTGTCGCGCAGCAAGGTGGCGTAGTGGCCAGACAAGGGGGCCACGATCAGCACCACAGGCTGGGCCTTGAGCTGGGTCAATGTGGAAGGGTCGTCCGAGAAACGCTTGAAGCGGCGCAGCTCGCAAAAGGGCTTGTCGATTTCGATGCGCTCGTGGATCGCGACATCGACTTTGTTGACCTTCACGGTCTTGATGCCGAACTCGGGCTTTTCGTAGTCTTTGCCCAAACGGTGCATCAAGGCGTAACCCGCTGACACGCGTTGTGCCAAGGGCGTTTGCGCCATAGGGTTCAGGGGGTTGCTGTAGAGCTTGGCTGCTGCTTGGGCCAGATCGGAAAAAGGCTCCATGATCGAGCGTTGGGTTTCAAAAATCTGATAAAGCATGTGACAGTTTCCCTTGCAACAAAATGGTGCACTGCAGCAATACTACAGGAGACCAGCCGGTATTTTTTGAGTTTGTCCCCTAATTGACAGTCACCTTCCGGACCGCCCAAAAAGAAACCGCCCCGTCGGGGGCGGTTGCAAGCCGGATGTCAGTCCAGTCAGACGACTTTGGCGATCGACGCGCAGACGTAATCGATGTTTTTGCTGTTGAGCGCCGCCACGCACATGCGGCCGGTGTCGGTGCCATACACACCAAACTCGCTGCGCAGGCGCACCATCTGGTCCTTGGTGAGGCCCGAATAGCTGAACATGCCGATCTGGGTGGTGATGAAGCTCATGTCTTGCTTCACGCCAGCGGCCTTGAGGCTGTCTACCAGTTTTTGGCGCATGGCCTTGATGCGCACGCGCATTTCGGCCAATTCGCTTTCCCACTGGGCACGCAGTTCGGGGTTGTTCAACACGGCTGCCACCACCGCGCCACCGTGGATGGGTGGATTGGAGTAGTTGGTGCGGATCGCGATTTTGAGCTGCGACAACACGCGGGAAGCTTCTTCTTTGTCCGAGGCCACCACCGACAGGGCGCCCACGCGCTCGCCATACAAGCTGAAGCTCTTGGAGAACGAGGTCGACACAAAGATGTTCAGGCCCGCAGCCACAAACTTGCCGATCACGGCGCCGTCCTCTTGGATGCCGTGACCAAAGCCTTGGTAGGCCATGTCCAGGAAGGCTGTCAGGCCCTTGGCCTTGACCACCGCAATCACCTGGTCCCATTGGGAGTCCGTGATGTCGTAACCGGTGGGGTTGTGGCAGCAAGCGTGCAACACCACGATGGTGCCCGCAGCCGCAGCGTTCAGGCTGGCCAACATGCCTTCGAAGTTGACGCCGCGCTTGGCTGCGTCGTAATAGGTGTAGCTGCCCACTTCAAAACCGGCGTTGATGAAGATGGCGCGGTGGTTTTCCCAGCTGGGGTCAGAGATCAGCACTTTGGCGTTGGGGCTGACTTTCTTCAAGAAGTCGGCACCGATCTTCAGGCCGCCCGTGCCGCCAATGGCTTGCACGGTGGACACGCGGCCCGACTTGACCACGTCGGATTCAGCACCAAACACCAGCGCTTTGACGGCGTTGTCATAGGCCACGATGCCGTCAATCGGCAGGTAGCCACGCGCGGTGGGGGTGGCCATCATGGTTTTTTCGGCCGCTTGCACGCACTGCAGCAGGGGCAGTTTGCCGTTGTCGTCGAAGTACACGCCCACGCCCAGGTTCACTTTGTTGGGGTTGGTGTCGGCGTTGTATTGCTCGTTCAGACCCAGGATCGGGTCGCGGGGGGCCATTTCGACGGCGGAAAACAGAGACATGGAAAGTCCTTGGATTGTGTTCAGTGGTGGCAGGAAACCCGTTCCTCGGTTAGGCTTTCGGGTTGTTCCTGATTTTAACGGCCCCTGTTGCCTGGTTTGGCCAGCAGCCCCTTACAAAAGATGTCAACCGTGCCCGAAGCCCCTGTTGTTGAAGTTGTGTCTGATGCAGACAAGTACGCTGAGGGGAAGTTCATCAGCTACCCCGGCTCGCCCTTTGAGCTGTTTCAGCCGTACCCGCCCGCAGGCGATCAGCCTGTGGCCATTGAGCAGCTGGTCGAGGGCGTGCACGACGGCGAGGTGTTCCAGACGCTTTTGGGCGTGACCGGTTCGGGCAAGACCTTCACCATGGCCAATGTCATCGCCCAGCTGGGGCGGCCGGCCATTGTTTTTGCGCCCAACAAGACGCTGGCGGCGCAGCTGTACAGCGAGTTCCGCGAGTTCTTCCCCAAGAACGCGGTCGAGTACTTCGTCAGTTACTACGACTACTACCAGCCTGAGGCCTACGTGCCCCAGCGCGACCTGTTCATCGAGAAGGACTCGGCGATCAACGAGCACATCGAGCAGATGCGCCTGTCGTGCACCAAAAGCATCATGGAGCGGCGCGATGTGGTGATCGTGGCCACGGTGTCGGCCATCTATGGCATTGGTGAGCCCGAGAGCTACCACCGCATGATCATGACCCTGCGCACCGGTGACAAACTGGGCCAACGCGATGTGATCGCCCAGCTGATTCGCATGCAGTACCAGCGCAACGACATGGAGTTTTCACGCGGCAAGTTCCGCGTGCGCGGCGACACCATCGACGTGTTCCCGGCAGAACACTCCGAGCTGGCCATCCGCATTGAGTTGTTCGACGAAGAGATTGAGAGCCTGCAGCTGTTTGACCCGCTCACCGGGCGCATCCGCCAGAAGATTCCGCGTTTCACCGTCTACCCGTCCAGCCACTATGTGACGCCACGCGACAAGGTGTTGGCGGCGGTGGAAACGATCAAGGTGGAGCTGGCCCAGCGCCTGAAAGAACTGGTAGGCATGGGCAAGCTGGTGGAAGCACAGCGCCTCGAGCAGCGCACCCGCTTTGACCTGGAAATGCTGTCCGAAGTGGGCCACTGCAAGGGCATTGAGAACTACACCCGGCACTTGTCGGGCGCAGCCCCCGGCGACCCGCCCAGCACCTTGACCGATTACATGCCGCCCGACGCCATCATGTTTCTGGACGAAAGCCACCAGATGATTGGCCAGCTCAACGCCATGTACAACGGCGACAAGGCGCGCAAAACCACGCTGGTGGAATACGGCTTTCGCCTGCCCAGTGCGCTGGACAACCGCCCGCTCAAGTTCGAAGAGTTTGAAAAGCGCATGCGCCAGTGCATCTTCGTTTCGGCCACCCCCGCCGACTACGAAAAAACGCATTCGGGCAAGGTGGTCGAACAGGTGGTGCGCCCCACCGGCTTGGTCGACCCGCAGGTCGAGGTGCGACCCGCCACCCACCAGGTGGACGATGTGCTGCAGGAAATCCGCATACGGGTGGACAAGCACGAGCGTGTGCTGATCACGACGCTCACCAAGCGCATGGCCGAGCAGCTGACCGATTACCTGAGCGACAACGGCGTGAAGGTGCGCTATTTGCACAGCGATGTGGACACGGTCGAGCGGGTGGAAATTTTGCGTGACCTGCGCTTAGGCGCTTTTGATGTGCTGGTGGGCATCAACTTGCTGCGCGAGGGTCTGGACATCCCCGAGGTGTCGCTGGTCGCCATTCTGGATGCCGACAAAGAAGGCTTCTTGCGCGCCGAGCGCAGCCTGATTCAGACCATTGGCCGCGCAGCGCGCAACCTGAACGGGCGCGCCATTTTGTACGCCGACCGCATCACCGAGTCCATGAAAAAAGCCATGGGCGAGACCGAGCGCCGTCGCATCAAACAGCTCGCGCACAACGAGGCCATGGGCATCACGCCCAAGAGCATCGTTAAAAAGGTCAAAGACCTGATCGACGGCGTTTACAGCGAAAAGTCGGGCAAAGAAGCCGAGCGCCTAGAACAAGCGGCCATGCAAAAAGCCAAGGTCGAGGACATGAGCGAGAAAGACATCGCCCGGGCCATCAAGCAGCTGGAAAAGCAGATGATGGAGCACGCCCGCAACCTGGAGTTCGAAAAGGCCGCTCAGGTGCGGGACCAGCTGACCATCCTGAAAGAGCAGGCGTTTGGGGCGACAGGCGGCGACAACATCGTGCCGCTGATCCGGGCTTAAGAACTCAGTGAATGACCCTATAACCCGAGTGATTTGATCGGGTATGTCGTATACTTGACTCGTTTAGTCGGGAACCCGCTCCGGCGGTTTCCAGACCGAGCTTCCCCCCACTTCAGGAGTCTGCCATGCGTTTAACCACCAAAGGCCGTTTTGCCGTCACCGCCATGATCGATCTGGCCTTGCGTCAAGACGCAGGCCCTGTGACCTTGGCCGCCATCAGCCA
>JBIKQY010000194.1:0-5486 GCA_044349465.1 Limnohabitans sp.
CTTCTTCGTCGGTTTCCTTGACGCGCAAAGCCACATTGTGTTGCAGTTCTTTTTGCAGGCGATCCCAGATTTGACGGCTGGTGACGAACTTGCCTTCACGACCGGCCAAGGGGCTGGTGTTCACGCAGAAGTTCATGGTCAGCGTGGGTTCGTCCACCTTCAGCATGGGCAGCGGTGCGGGGTTGGCCACATCGGTCACGGTCACGCCAATGTTCAGATCGGCAATGCCGTTGATCAAGACAATGTCGCCAGGTCCAGCTTCGGTGGCTTGGACACGGTCAAGACCTTGGAACTTGAGCACCTGGTTGACGCGGCCTTTGATGGACTTGCCGTCCGGGCCTTCCATGACCACCACATCCATTTGCGGCTTGATGGTGCCTTGGCTGATGCGGCCCACGCCAATGCGGCCCACGAAGGTCGAAAAGTCGAGCGCAGAAATTTGCAATTGCAAAGGCGCTGCTGGGTCACCTTGTTGGGGGCGCACGTGCTTGAGCACGGTGTTGAACAGGGCCGACATGTCGGGGCCCCACTGCTCACCGGGTGCGCCCTCTTCCAATGATGTCCAGCCGTTGATGCCGGAGGCGTACACCACGGGGAAGTCCAGCTGCTCGTCGTTCGCACCGAGTTTGTCGAACAGGTCAAAAGCGGCGTTGACCACTTTGTCGGGGTTGGCGCCGGGCTTGTCGACCTTGTTCACCACAACGATGGGCTTGAGGCCCAAAGCCAAGGCTTTCTTGGTCACGAAGCGGGTCTGAGGCATGGGGCCTTCTTGTGCGTCGATCAACAGCACCACACCGTCGACCATGGACAAAGCGCGTTCCACTTCTCCGCCGAAGTCCGCGTGGCCGGGGGTGTCCACGATGTTGATGTGGGTGCCTTCCCAGCTCACGGCACAGTTTTTGGCCAAGATGGTGATGCCGCGCTCACGTTCGATGGCGTTGTTGTCCATCACGGTGTCCACGATCTTCTCGTGCTCGGCAAAAGTACCGGACTGACGCAGCAGCTGGTCCACCATGGTGGTTTTACCGTGGTCAACGTGCGCGATGATGGCGATGTTGCGAATTTGCTTGCTCATGCTTTCTCTTCCTTTAAACCTGCTCGGCCAGCAAAGGCGCGTTGACAGGTGATTTTTCCAAAATCTGTTGAATTTCGATCGGGCTCAACAATCGACCCGGAATCAATTCGCCGCCATGCACATGTGCTGTTCCCAGCAAGGCACGAGGATGCTCTCCATACACCACGACTTGATCACAATCATCCCAAGGGCCGTGTCTGCGCACCCCGTTCAAAAATTTCCCAACGTTCTCGCTGTCCAGACCCACCTCGGTGTAGCCTGGCAGCAGCACATCGACTGGCTGCAAAGCCGCCAGCCGCTGAATCTCATCCATGCTCTCCAGTGCTGCAAGCGTCACACACTGAAGCTCTTCAAAAGGACCCGTGACCACCCGGCGCAATGCGCTCAAGTGCCCACCACAACCCAGTGCCTCGGCGATGTCTTCGCCCAAGGTGCGGATGTAGGTGCCTTTGCTGCACCGCACACGCAAACGCAAAAAAGGCGCATCGCCTTGCAGTTGCATGTCGAGTAGATCCAGGTCATGAATCACCACGTTTCGCGCTTCGCGCTCAACGGTTTCGCCCTCCCGGGCATATTCGTACAGTGCCTTGCCATCCTTTTTCAAGGCGCTGTGCATCGGAGGCACTTGGCTGATCGGTCCCATGAACCGATCCAAAACTTCGACCACCATACCCGCCGAACATGACACTTCTCGGACAGAGATCACATCACCTTCAGCATCCGCCGTACTTGTCTGAATCCCCAAACGCACCGTGGTCTCGTAGGTCTTGTCGGCATCCAGATGCTGCTGGCTGAACTTGGTGGCTGCACCAAAACACAAAGGCAAGACACCCGTGGCCAACGGATCGAGCGTGCCGGTGTGGCCCGCTTTTTCAGCACGCAGCAACCATTTGGCTTTTTGCAAAGCCTGGTTGCTGGAAAGACCCAGCGGTTTGTCGAGCAGCAGCACCCCGTGCACAGGGCGCCGCTGCACCCTGGTGCGTGGCGCGTTCATGCTCAGTCCTCCTGAGCGCGAGACGACACGGCCTTGGCGATCAATGCATTCATGTCAGATGCACGCTCGGTGGTGCGGTCAAACAAAAAGTGCAAAGTCGGCACGGTGTGGATGTGCAAACGCTTGAACAAACCATTGCGCAGAAAACCAGCTGCTGCATTCAGGCCTTCTGTGGCTTCTTCGGGGTTGCCCGTCAAAACACTGAAATACACCTTGGCATGCGCGTAATCGGGCGTGACCTCAATGGCATTGATCGTGACCATGCCCACGCGCGGGTCTTTTAACTCGCGCGCAATCAACTCGGCCAGATCCCGCTGGATCTGGTCGGCCACGCGGAAACCGCGGTTGGGCACAGAGGACTGCTTTCGACGCACCATTTACAGCGTTCTCGCAATTTCCTTGACGTCGAAGAATTCGAGGTAGTCGCCTTCTTTGATGTCGTTGTAGTTCTTGAGTTTGATACCGCACTCGAAGCCTTCTTTGACTTCGCGCACGTCGTCTTTGAGGCGCTTGAGCGAATCAAGTTCACCGGTGTAGATGACCACGTTGTCGCGCAACAGACGGAATTTGGCGCTGCGGGTGACTTGACCCGAGGTGACCATACAGCCTGCAACGGTACCGATCTTGGAAGCCACGAACACGGTCCGGATTTCGGCCATGCCCATGATCTCTTCGCGCTGCTCTGGGGCCAACATGCCCGACATGGCGGCCTTGAGCTCATCCACAGCGTCATAAATGATGTTGTAGTAATGCAGATCAACGCCATTGCCTTCGGCCAACTTGCGCGCACCGGCATCGGCACGCACGTTGAAACCGATCACGATGGCCTTGGAGGCAATCGCCAAGTTGATGTCCGACTCGCTGATGCCGCCCACGCCGGAGTAAACCAGCTGGACTTTGACTTCTTCGTTGGACAACTTGAGCAAAGACGCGCCCAAAGCTTCTTGCGAGCCCTGCACGTCGGCCTTGATGATGATCGGCAGCATCTTGACTTCGCCAGCCGACATGTCGGTGAACATGTTTTCGAGCTTGGCCGCTTGTTGCTTGGCCAGCTTGGTGTTGCGGAACTTGCCTGCACGGTAAGTGGCGATTTCGCGGGCACGGCGCTCGTCGCCCATGACCATGAATTCGTCACCGGCTTGCGGCACTTCGGTCAAGCCTTGGATCTCGACCGGGATCGATGGACCCGCAGACTTGATGGCAGCACCGTTTTCGTCCAGCATGGCACGCACGCGGCCAAATGTTTGACCGGCCAACACCACGTCGCCCGTGTTCAAGGTACCGGACTGAACCAGGATGGTCGCCACAGGACCGCGACCTTTGTCCAGACGCGCTTCGATGACCAGACCCTTGGCGGCGGCTTGCACCGGGGCTTTGAGTTCCAACACTTCGGCTTGCAAGAGCACTTGCTCCAACAGATCGTCAATGCCCATACCGGTTTTGGCCGACACGGAGACAAAAGGCGACTCGCCACCAAATTCTTCGGGCACGACTTCTTCGGAAATCAGCTCGGCACGCACGCGCTCAATGTTCGAATCGGGCTTGTCCATCTTGTTGATGGCAACAACGATAGGCACACCCGCCGCTTTGGCGTGTTTGATGGCTTCCTTGGTCTGAGGCATCACGCCGTCGTCACCGGCCACCACGAGGATGACGATGTCGGTGGCTTGTGCGCCACGGGCACGCATGGCCGTGAAGGCTTCGTGACCGGGGGTGTCCAGGAAGGAGATCATGCCGCGAGGCGTCTCGACGTGGTAGGCACCAATGTGCTGCGTGATGCCGCCGGCTTCGCCCGAAGCCACTTTGGCGCGTCGGATGTAGTCGAGCAGCGAGGTCTTGCCATGGTCCACGTGGCCCATGACGGTGACCACTGGCGCACGTGGCAAAGATTCGGCTTGCTGGTCCGACACTTCGTCGTCGGTGAAGGCTTCAGGATCGTCCAAGGCCGCCACCACCGCTTTGTGACCCATTTCTTCCACCACGATCATGGCGGTGTCTTGGTCCAAAGGCTGGTTCATGGTGGCCATCTGGCCGAGCTTCATCAGGTGCTTGATGACTTCAGATGCCTTGATGGCCATTTTGTGGGCCAACTCGGACACGGTGATGGTCTCTGGCACGTGAACTTCAATCACGCGAACTTCGGTCGTGGCCTGCTGGTTTTGACCATCATCCCGGTCGCGGTCATTGCCTCGGCGGCCACGTGGGCCAGTGCGCCAATTGTTGCGACCCACACCACCGCTGGTGTCACCACGGGTGGGAATGGCTTTCTTTTTGGCGGGATCGCCTGCCCAGCTGGAAGACAGCTTGGCGGATTTGACTTCTTTGTTGGCGCCTGGCGCGGCAGGTGCAGCAGCTTGCGCAGCGGCGGCACGTGCACCCGGTGCAGGCGTTCCAGCTGGTTTGTGCAAAGTGCCCTTGACGGCTGCTTTGGGCTCAGCCTTGGGTTCTTCCTTCTTGGCTACCAGCACCTTCTTGGGCGCATTCATCATGTTCCGGATGGCTTCGGCTTCTGCCAAGGCCTTGCGACGACGGGCATCCAGATCCTGAGCGCGCGCGGTGTCTTCATCGGCCTTGGCCTTGGACTCGGCAGCCACTTTCAGGGCTGTAGCCTCACGGGCTGCCTTGTCGGCTTCGGCTTTGGCGCTGGCAGCTTGGGCCGCTTGGGCGGCAGCAGCGGCCTTGACTTCAGCAGCCGATGGGACTTGTTCTGCAGCAACTGGTGCAGCAGGCTTGGCCTGAGACGCGGCATTGATGCTGGCGGCTTCGGCACGCGCCAATTGTTCGCGCTCTTCACGGCTCAGCTGGGGCTTGGCGGAAGAAACAGACTCTTCGGACTTGGCTTCTTCAGCAGCTTGAGCCTGGGCTTGGGCCAAGGCTTGTGCTTCTTGAGCAGCTAATTCGGCGCGTTGCGCGGCTTCTTGCGCTTCACGCAGCCGACGCTTTTCTGCCAAATCCTCTTCCTGGCGGCGGATCAGTTCAGCTTGACGACGGGCTTCTTCCTCGCGCCGTGCCAACTCGGCATGGTCCAACTGTGGTTCGAATGCTTCCTCTGCAGCGGCTACAGGCTCGTCATCGCGTTTGATCAGCGTGCGTTTTTTGCGCACTTCAACCTGGATGGTGCGGGCCTTGCCCGATGCATCGGCTTGCTTGATTTCGCTGGTCGACTTCTTGACCAAAGTGATCTTTTTGCGGTCGGCGGACACGGTCCCGTGGCTCGCTTGCAAATAGCTCAGGAGTTTTTGCTTGTCTGCATCGGTCAATGCATCGCCTTCAGAGGCTTTGGACACCCCGGCAGATCGCAATTGCTCAAGCAAGACATCGGCAGATTTTTTGAGTTCATTGGCGAACTCGGCAACAGTGGTACTGGACATAATTTTGTTCAAGCCTCCATCAGACTTCAGGCCTGGCCTGCGAACC
>JBIKQY010000195.1:0-5484 GCA_044349465.1 Limnohabitans sp.
TTCTTCTTCGGTTTTGCCCAGGTCTATTTCTTCTTGTTCATTGTCTTGCCTGCCATGATGGGCAAAGGCGAGAAGGCACCTCAGAAGCCTTGGGAAGGTTCTGAAGGTCTCGAGTGGGAAGTGCCTTCGCCTGCCCCATTCCACACCTTTGAAAACCCACCCAAGCTGGACGCGACCGCGACCCGCGTGATTGGTTGATTACCATGGCCATGACACCTGAACAAAGAAAAAGCAATGTGCGCCTGGGCCTGATCCTAGCCTCTGTGGCACTGGCCGTGCTGCTCGGGTTTGTGGCCAAGTTGTTGATCCTCAACCCCTGAAAGAGCATGATGAACTTGCGCGGTGAAAACCTGAAGATGGTGGGCAAGCTGGCGGTGGTGACCGCGGGCATGTTCTGCTTCGGTTACGCGCTGGTGCCCATTTACAAGGCGATTTGCGACATCACGGGTATCAACATCCTGTCAATTTCCGAGACCCAAGTCCCGGGCAACGCCAAGGCTGGCAAAGCCGCTGAGGTGTTGCGCAACAGCCAGGTGGACACCTCGCGCACCATCACCGTCGAGTTTGACGCCAATGTGCGTGGCCCTTGGGAGTTCAAGCCCGAGAAGCGTTCCATGCAGGTGCACCCTGGCGAACTCAGCACGGTGATGTACGAGTTCCAGAATGTGCAGAATCGCCGCATGGCGGCGCAAGCCATTCCCAGCTATGCACCACGCAATGCGGCCAACCATTTCAACAAGCTCGAGTGTTTCTGTTTCAACCAGTACACATTGGAGCCTGGTGAAAAGAAGTCCTGGCCAGTGGCTTTTGTGATCGACCCCAAGTTGTCCAAAGACGTGACCACCATCACGCTGTCTTACACCTTCTTTGAGGTGGGTGGCAAGACACCCGCAGCACCGACTGCACCTTTGGCTGCCGCCGTGCAAACTTTGCCGGTCAAGACAGGTTGGGGCTCATGAACGCGCCTGTCCGTAAAACTTCTTGGCTTCGCACCATTCAGGCGGTGTTGTGGTCCTTTGTCGGGCTTCGCAAGAATTCCGAATACCAGCAAGACATTGAAAAGCTCAACCCTTTCCACATCATTGGTGTGGCCATCGGTTTGGCCTTGTTGTTTGTTCTGGGGCTGATTGCCCTGGTCAATTGGGTGGTGGCTCAGCCGTCTGGCCTTTAACCCACATAATTTGATTTCGAATAAGAGAGAGCAGGAGTCCCCATGAGTTCAGCAGCACACGGCACCACGCCTTATTACTACGTTCCGCACGCATCGCGCCACCCGGTGATGGCCGCCATCGGCCTATTTTTCCTGATTCTGGGTGCTGGTCAGTGGATCAACGGTGCCGACTGGGGCATGTATTGCCTGTTCTTCGGCATGGCATGGTGGTTGATCGTTTTGTACCAGTGGTTCTCTGAAGCCGTGCACGAAAGCGAAACCGGCATGTACAGTCGCAAAATCGACCTGTCCTACCGCTGGAGCATGACTTGGTTCATTTTCTCCGAGGTGATGTTCTTTGGCGCTTTCTTCACTGCATTGTGGTGGGCACGTTCACATTCGATTCCGGCGCTTGGTAGTCTGGAAAATGCATTGCTTTGGCCTGATTTCAAAGCAGCATGGCCCAGTGTGGTGGCCGGTGCAACGACTTCGCCAGCTGGCTTCGTTGAGCCCTTCCAAACCATGGGTCCTTTCTGGCTGCCCACCATCAACACCGCTTTGCTTTTGACATCGGGTGTGACCTTGACCATCGCTCACCACGCCTTGCAGGTGGGTGATCGCAGTAAGACCATCAAGTTCATGTGGATGACCGTTTTGCTGGGTGTCACGTTCCTCTTGGTTCAGGGTTACGAATATGCCCACGCTTGGGGTGACCTGAACCTCAAGTTGTCATCCGGCATTTATGGCTCCACCTTTTACATGCTGACGGGTTTCCACGGCTTTCACGTGTTCGTGGGCATGTTGATGCTCTTGTTCATCACCCTGCGTTTGCAAAAAGGCCACTTCACCAAAGACCGTCATTTCGGCTTTGAAGGTGCGGCTTGGTACTGGCACTTCGTGGACGTGGTCTGGTTGGGTCTGTACATCCTCGTGTATTGGATGTAAGCCTGCCCTCGGCTCCAACAAAAAAGCGCCCAAGGGCGCTTTTTTGTTGGTGAGGTGAGCTGCGGAAAATGGCCGATCTGATGGGAATGGCGGGGGCCGCAAGAGCGAAGAAAAAATCAAGCCCCAGGGGGAATGCCTGTAGGTTGAATCCAGCCCATCTTCCAGGCCAGCAGCACACAAATGAAGAGGACAATGGAAAAGCCGACACGAAACGCCAAAGCGGTGGCCATGTTGCCCTTTTTGGGCGCT
Organism: Limnohabitans sp.; assembly: GCA_044349465.1. Lineage (GTDB taxonomy): Bacteria > Pseudomonadota > Gammaproteobacteria > Burkholderiales > Burkholderiaceae_C > Limnohabitans_A. The sequence goes on from JBIKQY010000195.1 coordinate 2,345, forward strand.
TGGCCCTCGGCGGGCGGGGCGCTGCCACGCATCATGTAAATCAGGGCCGAACCCAGACTGACCAAAATGGCAAGAAACGCGATGGCGACAAGAATTTTCATGAACACATTATCCAATGACTGACAAACCCCCTCAATGGAAAAGATGGTTGTTGCTGGCTGTGGCAGCCGTGGGTGTGGCCATCACCTTTTCGCTGGGGCTGTGGCAGCTCGGTCGGGCCCATGAGAAAACCACTTTGCAAGACGCACGCACGCAACAGGCGAGCAAAGAGGCGCTGGATGGCCGCACCTTGAGTGGTGGGCCTGAAGGTGTGGCCCAGCGCAGTGAGTTAATCCACCGCCGATTGGTGGTGACGGGACGTTGGCTGCCCAAACACACGGTGCATCTGGACAACCGGCAGATGAATGCCAAACCCGGTTTTTTTGTGCTGACTCCTTTGCAAATCGAGGGCACGAACGAGGTCTTGGTGGTGCAGCGCGGCTGGGCACAGCGCTCTTTCACCGACCGTGCCGCACTGCCACCTGTGCAGACGCCTGAAGGCCTGGTCCAAGTGCAAGGCCATTTGGCCCCATGGCCTTCAAGGCTCTATGACTTTGGCGGGGCCGAGACGGGGCCAATACGGCAAAATCTCGACCTGACTGCTTACCGTCAAGAAACGGGTTTGAAGGTGCTCGAAGTCACACTTCTGCAGTCTGGCGGACCCTCCGAGGGTCTGCTGCGCGAATGGCCTGTGGTGGCCAGTGGTGTCGAAAAGCACCACGGTTATGCTTTTCAATGGTTTGGCCTCAGTGGCCTGATCGCTTTACTTTATGTCTGGTTCCAAATTGTCCAACCCCGCCGCCAAAAACGACCTGCCTGACAGCCCCCTGGCCATGACGGTGCACGACATGCCCAGCCCGGGTGCCGTGGTGCAAGCCGATGCGCAGCGCACCCGCATGGGCCGCTGGAAGATGATCGTCATGATGCTGGTCTGCGCATCCCCGGTCATTGCCTCGTATTTCACTTACTACGTGATCCGCCCCGAAGGCCGTCGTGTCTATGGCGAGCTGATTCAGCCGCAAAAGGACATGCCCCAGGTCAGCGCCAAAAACCTGCAGGGTGAGTCGGTCACGCTGGCCAGCCTCAAAGGCCAATGGTTGCTGGTGACGGTGGCCTCGGGCGCTTGCGACGAACGCTGCCAGCAAAACCTGTATTTTCAGCGCCAGTTGCGTGAAATCCTGGGCCGAGAAAAGGACCGCCTGGACCGCGTTTGGTTGGTCACCGACGACGCGGCCGTGGCCCCCGGTCTCTTGCCCGCTTTGAACATGGCGCATGTATTGCGCATGGATGCGGCCACGGTGCAAAGCTGGATCAGCCCAGCCCCAGGCCAGCAGTTGCAGGACCATTTGTACGTGGTTGACCCGATGGGCAACTTCATGATGCGTTTCCCGGCCAACATGGACGTGCCCGGTGCCTCCAAAGCCAAGCGCGACCTGGACCGATTGCTCAAGGCCTCGTCGTCTTGGGACAACGCGGGGCGCTAAGGCATGACCGAAGTGGATCTGTACAACCTGGAGCCCATTTTGGAGCTCATGGCCGTAGGCCTGGCGGTGGCAGCATTGCCCTTGGGCTGGTGGCTTTGGCGGCAACGCAGTGCTTCACCATCGGGCCGACTCAAGGCCCTGACCCTGATCACTTTGTTCCTGACCTTTGATCTGGTGCTGTTCGGGGCCTTTACCCGGCTGACCGACTCCGGTTTGGGTTGCCCCGATTGGCCAGGTTGCTACGGCAGCGCCACCCCCATCGGTGCCAAAGCAGAAATCAAGGCCGCTGAGACCGCCATGCCCACGGGGCCAGTGACCAAGAGCAAAGCCTGGATCGAAATGGTGCACCGTTATTTGGCCACGGGGGTCGGCGTCCTGATCCTGACCTTGGCCGCCATGACCTGGTGGCTGCGCCGTCAAAGCCGCGAAGTCAGCCCCTGGTTGCCTACCTTGACCTTGGTGTGGGTTTGCATGCAGGGGGCGTTTGGTGCACTCACGGTGACCATGAAACTGTTTCCGGCCATCGTCACCTTGCACCTGATGGGCGGCATCGGTTTGTTGGTTTTGTTGATGGCGCAAGCCGTGCGTTACGACGGTGCAGGCACGCGGCCCTTGCCGTCGCCATTGCGCGCAGGTTTGTGGGCAGGCTTTGTTTTGTTGTGCCTGCAAATTGCCTTGGGTGGCTGGGTCAGCACCAATTACGCGGTGCTGGCTTGCCCCGACTTCCCCACCTGCCACGGCCAGTGGGTGCCCGAGATGAACTGGCAAGGTTTTACCCTGTGGCGTGAACTGGGCTACACCCCGACGGGCGAACTCTTGCCTTTCGCATCGCTGGTGTCCATCCATTTTGTGCACCGCTCGGCCGCCTGGCTGGTGTTGGCGGTGCTGTTGTGGGTGGGCTGGCGTTTGCGGGTGCAGCCGGGCTTGGCTGTGGCCGGGCATTGGTTGCTGGGCCTGTGTGCCTTGCAGTTCGCCACCGGGCTGAGCAACGTGGTGTTGGGCTGGCCCTTGCTGGCCGCTGTGATGCACACCGGCGGGGCCGCTGCCATGGCCTTGACCCTGACCTGGGCCTTGAGTGTCAGCCGGGTTGATAATTCAGGGCCTGTTCCCTTTTCCAAAAAGCTTGCTGAATGACCGTCGCCACCGCCCGTTTGCCCATGAATGTCTGGCAACAGTATTACGCGCTGACCAAACCGCGCGTGGTTCAATTGATCGTTTTTTGTGCCCTGATCGGCATGGTCTTGGCCGTGCCCGGTGTGCCCAGCATGGCCGAGTTGAAGCTGGGTTTTGTGGCCTGCATCGGCATCTGGCTGGTGTCGGGGGCTGCGGCGGCCTTCAACTGCCTGGTTGAAAAAACCATCGACTCCAAAATGAAACGCACCTCTTGGCGGCCCACCGCCAAAGGTGAGTTGAGCGACCGCCAGGCTTTGCTGTTTTCAGCGGGTCTGTGTGCCTTGGGATCATTGGTGCTGTATGTGTTTGTGAACCCCCTCACGATGTGGCTCACCTTTGCCACCTTTGTGGGTTACGCCATTGTTTACACCGTGATCCTGAAGCCGCTGACGCCACAGAACATTGTGATCGGTGGGGCCAGCGGGGCCATGCCACCGGTGCTGG
>JBIKQY010000196.1:0-5466 GCA_044349465.1 Limnohabitans sp.
GTGCAGCGCCGCCACCAAAAAGTGTTGGAAGAAGCGCCCGCCCCCGGCATGACCGAAGCTCTGCGTGCGCAAATGGGCTCAGCCGCTGTGGCCGCTGCGAAGGCTGTGAACTACGTGGGCGCAGGAACGGTGGAATTCATCGTCGAGCAAACGGCGTACGACCAACCCGAATCCATGCGCTTTTTCTTCATGGAAATGAACACCCGCTTGCAGGTGGAGCACCCCGTCACCGAGGCGATCACCGGCCTGGACTTGGTCGAGTGGCAATTGCGTGTGGCCAGCGGCGAGCCGCTGCCCTTGCGGCAAGACCAGCTGCGCATCCAGGGCCATGCGATTGAGGCACGCATCTGCGCTGAAAACCCCGACAACAACTTCTTGCCCGCCACTGGCACCTTGCAGGTGTATCGCAAGCCACAAGCCAGCAGTTTTGAGCGGGGCACCATCCGCGTGGACGACGGCGTGCGCGAGGGCGACACCATCAGCCCGTTTTACGACTCCATGGTGGCCAAGCTCATCGTGCACGGCGACACGCGCGAGCAAGCGCTGGCGCGTCTGGACACGGCGCTGGCGCAAACTCACATCGTGGGCCTGAACACCAATGTGCAGTTCTTGCGGTACGTGGTGCGCAGCGATGCGTTCGCCTCGGCCAAGCTCGACACCGCGCTCATCCAGCGTGAAGCGGCCGTCTTGTTCAAGCAAGACAAGGTGGGCTTGCCCGCCGCTGTGGCCGCGGTGGTGGCCCACACCTTGCAGGTGGACAAAGCATTACAGGGGCAAGACCCGTTCAGCCGCCGCGATGGCTGGCAGTCGCACGGGGTGGCGCAGCGCCGTTTTGAATTTGTTTGGCAAGACCAACCCCGCTCGGCACGCCTGAGTTATTTGCACGACGGTGCTCTGAGCCTCTCGCTGGAAGGCGAAGAGCCTGTGTCGGGCACGTTGAAATTTGCCCCCGAAGGCGCAGGCCTGTGGGTGCAGTGGGGCGGTGCGCGCTGCTTCAGTCAGATCGACTGGCAAGGCGAAACCGCGCATATTTTCACGCCCCAGGGCGCGACCCGCATCACCGTGCTCGACCCATTAGCGCATGCTGGCGAAGCCGCGCAAGAAGGCGGCCGCCTGACAGCCCCCATGCCGGGCAAGGTCGTATCCTTTGCCGTCAAAGCGGGCGACAAGGTCAAAGCGGGGCAGGCACTGGCCGTGATGGAAGCCATGAAGATGGAGCACACCATCAGTGCGCCCAAAGACGGCACCGTGGCCGAGTTGCTTTACGCGCCGGGTGACCAAGTCGCCGATGGGGCAGAGCTGCTCAAGCTTGGCTGACAAAATCACCCCATGAAAATCACCATCTGTTTTGCCAGCCTCCCCCCAGAGCCTTGGGTGCAAGCTGTTCAACAAGCCTTTCCTGCCGCCGAGGTGTACGCCTGGGGCCCGGGCGCGCCCCAAGCTGACCATGCCATCGTTTGGGCCCCGCCCCAGCAGTTCATCGACGAGCAATCGGGCCTGCAGGCCCTGTTCAACATTGGCGCAGGCGTGGACGCCCTGCTGCAGCTGAAGCTGCCATCCAGCCTGAAGGTTGTGCGCCTGGACGACGCAGGCATGTCGGTGCAAATGGCCGAGTTCGTGTGCCATGCGGTGATCCGCCACTTCCGCGAATTCGACGGCTACGACGCCGACACCCAAGCGGGCAAATGGTCTTACCGCAAACCCCTCAGCCGCGCCGACTTTGCAGTCGGCGTGATGGGCTTGGGCGTGCTGGGCGAGCGGGTGGCCAAAGCGCTGCAGGTGTTTGACTTCTCCGTCAACGGCTACAGCCGCAGCCCCAAAGACCTGCCGGGCATCCGCTGCTTCAGCGGGGCACAGGCCTTGCCCGATTTTTTGGCCGCCACGCGTGTGCTGGTCAACCTGATGCCGCTCACGCCTGAGACCGAAAACATCCTGAACCAGAGCACTTTGTCGCAACTGCAACAAGGCGGCTACGTGATCAACGTGGCCAGGGGCAAACATTTGGTCGACGAGGACCTGCTGGCCCTGATCGACAGCGGCCACCTGGCCGGTGCCGCGCTCGATGTGTTCCGAACCGAACCATTGCCCGCCGACCATGTGTTTTGGCAACACCCGAAAATCACCGTCACGCCCCACACCTCGGCCCGCACTTTGCGCGAAGAGAGCATCGCGCAGATCGTGGGCAAAATGCAGGCCCTGCAGCGCGGTGAGCCGATCAATGGCGTGGTCGAGCACCAGCGCGGTTATTGAATATCCAAAGAACCCCATGAACATTCCTTCACGCGTTCAACTCATCGACGTCGGCCCCCGCGACGGCCTGCAAAACGAAAAGCAGCCTGTGCCTGCCGAAGTCAAGATCGAGCTGGTGCACCGTCTGCAGACCGCAGGCCTGACCGAGATCGAGGTCACCAGTTTTGTCAGCCCCAAGTGGGTGCCGCAAATGGCCGACAACGCGGTTGTGATGGCGGGCATCCAGCGCCAAGCCGATGTGCGTTATTCGGTGCTCACGCCCAACATGGTGGGTTACCAAGCGGCGGTGGCGTCGCGCCCCGACGAGATTGTGGTCTTTGGTGCGGCCAGCCAGGCCTTCAGCCAAAAGAACATCAACTGCTCGATCGAAGAAAGCATGGAGCGCTTTGCGCCCGTGGTGCAAGCGGCGCTGGCCGCAGGCATCGCGGTGCGTGGGGCCATGAGCTGCACCGTGGGTTGCCCCTACGAAGGCGAAGTCTCGCCAACCAGCGTGGCCCACTTGGCGGGCTTGATGAAGCAAATTGGCGTGCAGCGAGTGGACGTGGCCGACACCATCGGCACAGGCACGCCGCTCAAGGTGCAAAAAGCCATCGAAGCCACACAAAAGCATTTCGACATCGACCACATCTGCGGCCATTTTCACGACACCTATGGTCAGGCACTTGCCAACACCTTGGCGGCGCTGCAAATGGGGGTGTGGAATTTTCAGTCCTCGGTCGCTGGCTTGGGCGGCTGCCCTTACGCCAAGGGGGCCACCGGCAATGTGGCCACCGAAGACGTGGTTTACATGCTCAACGGCATGGGCATTGCCACCGGCATTGACTTGGACAAACTGGTGGATGCCGGCGCGTTCATCAGCGACTTTTTGGGCCGCAAACCCAACTCCAACGTGGCCAAAGCCATCCTCAACAAGCGGGCGGGTTAAGCCATGTGCGGTGCCGAACTCCATGCCCTGCCCGAAGGTGTGCAGCGTGTCTCGCGTGCGCTGCAAGACGCCGGGCATCCGCATGCCCCGGTCATGCTCTATGGCGCGGCCCGCACCGCGCAAGAAGCGGCCGACAGCCTGGGCGTGCAGTTGGGTCAGATCGCCAAGAGCGTGATTTTTAAACGCAAGGAAGACGGTGCGGCCGTGCTGGTGGTCACCTCGGGTGACCGGCGTGTGGATGAAAAGAAGGTGGCGGCTCTGGTGGGCAAGGTCGGCCGTGCCGATGCCGATTTCGTCAAGGCCCAAACGGGTTTCACGATTGGCGGCGTGTCTCCTGTGGCGCACCTGCACCCGCCTGTCACTGTGCTCGACCAGGATCTGTGGCGTTTCAACGAAGTCTGGGCCGCAGCGGGGCATCCACATGGGGTGTTTCGCTTGCATCCCCAAGATCTGCCCCGCTTGACCGGGGCCAGCGCGGCCGATGTGGTGCAGGACGGCCCCGACGCCGCATTGCAGACGGCAAAGCCCCAAGCTCCTGTGGCTCAGGTGGCCCCATGAATGCGCGCATCAAGATGTTGGCGCAACGGGCTGCCCAAGTGCTGGCCGAGCCTGTGCCCCATGTGCCTTCGCCGTGCTTGTCGGTGTGCGTGATGGACCCACAAAGCCAGATGTGCGCAGGCTGCTGGCGCAGTCTGGAGGAAATCGGTGCTTGGAGCCGCATGCCCGATGAGACCAAGCGCCAAGTCTGGCAACGCATTCAGCAGCGCCTTTCGGGTCTTGGCGAGGCCTGCTGAGCGCACAAGCGGCAGCGACGGTATTTGGCAGCGCTGTGACCGTGCCTGTGGGCAGTGTCTCAGGGGGTTGCTGCTGCGCTGCGGTCCACCACAATCAGCACATTGCAGGGCGACTCTTCCACCAGTGATTTGGCGGTGGAGCCGCTCCACCAGCGGCGCAGCAGGTTGGGCTCGTGTTTGTGGCCGACCACGATCAGGTCGGCCCCTGCGCGTTCGGCAAAGTCCGACAGCTCGCGGATCACCTCACCTTTGAGCACTTCGCCTTGCACCGCGTAACCCATGGCTTGCAGGGCTTGCACGCCCTCGCTCAATTGCGCCTTCAGGGTTTCCTCCAAAGGGCCGTTGTCGGTTGACGTGTAGTAACCCATCTCCATGGAGCCCACATCCAGCGGGTTGGGGGCCACCGCCACCAAGGTCAGTTGGGGCTGGCCCCAGTGCGCCAGCTCCTTGAGTTCCAGCAGGGCCTTTTGGCCGCTGCCCGAGCCGTCATAGGCCAGGATGATGTGCTTGTACATGGGGTCTCCTTGAATTGCAGGGGGTGACTCTGGTCCGGATGTGGTCACCTGTTCATGCCAATTCATTCTACGGACAAGATGGCCCGCGCAAGTTGGTGTTGACCCTATAGACTTGGGAGCAAAGCGCGTCACCACACACAGGCAGACACCCATGAAAACCATCCATTTCTATCTCGATTTCATTTCTCCCTATGCGTGGCTCGGTTTTGATGCCCTGCCCCGTGCGTTGGAGGGCATCAGCCACCGCGTGGTGCACAAACCAGTGCTGTTTGCCGCCATGCTCAAGCACCACGGTCAGCTGGGACCGGCAGAAATCCCGGCCAAGCGCGACTGGACTTACCGGCAAGCGTTGTGGCTGGCCCGTCAGCAGGGCACGCCTTTGCAGCTGCCCGCCATGCACCCCTTCAATCCGCTGAGCTTGTTGCGACTGGCCACCGCGTGTGATGCCGATGGCGAGCCTGGCCGTTATGTGTGCGAGAAAATTTTCCGCCACGTTTGGTGCACCGGGTTGGATGCCGCCGATCCCGAGCGTCTGTCGACCCTGACAGCCGAGCTTGCACCGGCGCAAGACCCCGGCAGTGCCCAGGTCAAGCAGGCCTTGCAGACGCACAGCCAAGAGGCGATAGAGCTGGGGGTGTTTGGCGTGCCCAGCTGGGTGGTTGATGGCCGTGTGTTTTGGGGCCAAGATGCGCTGCCCATGCTGCGGGCTTATTTGCAAGGCGATGCCTGGTTTGATGACCCCGACTGGCAGGCACCGGCGCTTTGCGAAGTGGGTGTTAAGCGTTCTTGACGCCAGTTCTTGGCCAGTGCCCATAAAAAAACCCGATCGCATGATGCGATCGGGTTTTTTGTTGCGAGGGTTCAGGTTGGCAAGACAGGTCTTGCCAACACCAACCTGTCAGTGCATAGCAGTCCCTTGCGAGGTCTTGCCGTCAAAGCTGGGGAAACGGACGTTCTCGACCATGTCCTGAACTTCTTGGTC
>JBIKQY010000197.1:0-5462 GCA_044349465.1 Limnohabitans sp.
GATGCCTGTGGGTGACCAGTTGCTGGTCGGCTGGGGCGGGCGACTGGTGTCCCTGAACCCTTTGACGGGCGCTGTGCGCTGGGAAACCCTGGTGGGCAGCACCCGAGGCACCAACGAAGTCGAGCGCCTGGTTGACTTGGTGGCCGGGGCCAGCCGCTTGGACAATTCGGTGTGTGTGCGTTCATTTCAAACCTCGGTGTCCTGTGTCGATGGCACCAATGGCCGCATGGCCTGGAGCCGCCCCGCCAACGGTCACCAAGGCCTGGACGGTGACGCCCAAAGCCTGTGGGGCGTCGAGTCCGATGGCAAGCTGCAAGCTTGGCAACGCACTTCGGGCGCACCGCTGTGGACGCAAGATGCTTTGCGCTTTCGTGGCCTGAGCCTGCCTTTGGCCTGGGGTCAAGCCCTTGTGGTGGGTGATCAGGAGGGCTGGGTGCATGCACTCTCGCCCCAAAATGGACAACCCTTGCAGCGCATCGGCACCGATGGCAGCGCTGTTACCGGCCGCCCTGTGGCCGTGGGCCAGACTTTGGTGGTGGTCACACGTACCGGGGGCGTCTTCGGATTTCGCCCTGAATGATGGATCGGAAAATTTTTAAGTGAAACCTGTACTGGCCCTCGTTGGCCGCCCCAATGTGGGCAAATCCACGCTGTTCAACCGCCTCACCAAGAGCCGGGATGCCATCGTGGCCGACTTTGCGGGCTTGACCCGTGATCGCCATTACGGCAATGGCAAACAAGGCCGTCAGGAATTCATCGTCATTGACACGGGCGGTTTCGAGCCCGATGCCAGCAGCGGCATCTACAAAGAGATGGCCAAGCAGACGCAGCAGGCCGTGGCCGAGGCTGACATGGTCATTTTTGTGGTGGACGCCCGTGGTGGGTTGTCAGCGCAAGACCACGACATCGCCAAATACCTGCGCAAGATTGGCAAACCCTGTTTGCTGGTGGCCAACAAGGCCGAAGGCATGCTCGAAGGCATCCAGCTGACCGAGTTCTATGAACTGGGTTTGGGCGAGGTGATCGCCATCTCGGCCGCCCACGGCCAGGGCACACGCGGGCTGGTGGAGTTGGCGTTCGAGTCGCTGAATTTGCCCGATGAACCCGATGAAACCGAAGAAGACCCCTCGGTCATCAAATTGGCCGTGGCCGGTCGCCCCAACGTGGGCAAGTCCACCCTGATCAACACCTGGCTGGGCGAAGAGCGCCTGGTGGCTTTTGACATGCCGGGCACCACACGCGATGCCATCAGCGTGCCATTTGAGCGGCAAGGCCAAAAGTTCGAGCTGATCGACACCGCCGGTTTGCGCCGCAAAGGCAAGGTGTTTGAAGCCATCGAAAAGTTCTCGGTGGTCAAAACCCTGCAGGCCATTGAGTCGGCCAACGTGGTTTTGCTTTTGCTCGACGCCGAGCAGGGCGTGACCGACCAGGACGCCCACATTGCCGGCTATGCACTGGAAAGCGGTCGCGCCATGGTGCTGGCTATCAACAAGTGGGATGCGATCGACGAATACCAGCGCCAATTGGTGCAGCGCTCGATTGAAAACCGCTTGCCGTTTTTGAGTTTTGCCAACATGCACTTCATCTCGGCCAAGAAACGCCAGGGTTTGGGGCCGGTTTGGAACTCGATTGTGCAAGCCCACAAATCGGCCATGTGCAAGATGAGTACGCCCATCCTGACGCGTTTGTTGCTCGAAGCCGTGCAGTTCCAAAGCCCTCAGCGTGGCGGCATGTTCCGCCCCAAAATGCGTTATGCGCACCAAGGCGGCATGAACCCGCCCGTGATCGTGATCCACGGCAATTCGCTGGAACACGTCACCGACACCTACAAGCGCTTTTTGGAAGGTCGCTTTCGCAAGGCCTTTAGCCTGTCAGGTACACCCTTGCGAATTGAAATGAAAACATCTACAAATCCTTTTGCGGACAAAGAATCCAGTTGATATTTGTGGAATTCACTTTTTCACGTGAGTACAGCCCTGACCCTGTGGTAAGGTCAGGGCTTCAAAACTTCTGAACACGGAGAATATCGTGAGCAATAAAGGTCAACTTTTGCAAGACCCCTTCCTGAATGCACTGCGCCGCGAGCATGTGCCGGTGTCAATTTACCTGGTCAATGGCATCAAGCTTCAAGGCCAAATCGAATCCTTTGACCAGTACGTGGTGCTCTTGCGCAACACGGTCACCCAGATGGTCTACAAACACGCCATCTCGACCATCGTTCCCGGTCGCTCCGTCACCTTCAGCACGCCCGAAACGGGTGAAATCACTGCTTGATGCGGGTTTTGTTCGCTCGGCGGTGTGACACCGCCACCGCAGGTGTCTGACATTGTCTGAAATCTCCTCCAAACAAGCTGCGCCGACCTTATTGGTCGGCGTTGACTTTGGGCTGCCCCATTTTGATGGCGAACTGCAAGAACTCGGGCTTTTGGCCGAATCTGGCGGCCTGAAGCCGGTAGCGCGCCTGACCTGCAAACGCAAAGCACCCGACCCCGCGCTCTTTGTGGGCAGCGGCAAGGCCGACGAGATCAAGGAGCTGGCCCTGATGCACGGGGCGGTCGAGGTCTTGTTTGACCAGTCCCTGAGCCCAGCCCAGCAGCGCAATCTGGAGCGCCATATCGGTTTACCGGTCAACGACCGGACCTTGCTGATTCTGGAAATCTTCGGCCAGCGTGCGCGCAGCCACGAGGGCAAACTCCAGGTCGAGCTGGCACGCCAGCAGTACCTCAGCACCCGCTTGGTGCGCCGCTGGTCGCACCTGGAGCGCCAAAGCGGCGGCATTGGCATGCGCGGAGGCCCGGGCGAGACCCAGATTGAACTGGACCGCCGCATGATCAATGACTCGATCAAACGCATCAAAGAGCGCTTGGTCAAGGTCAAGAAGCAGCGCAACACCCAGCGCCGTCAGCGCGAGCGCCGCGACACCTTCAACATTTCTCTGGTCGGTTACACCAACGCGGGCAAGTCCACCTTGTTCAATGCCCTGGTCAAAGCCCGTGCCTACGCGGCCGATCAGTTGTTTGCCACCCTGGACACCACCACCCGTCAGCTCTATTTGGGCGAAGCCGGGCGTTCGGTGTCCCTGTCCGACACGGTGGGTTTCATCCGTGATCTGCCGCACGGTCTGGTCGAAGCCTTCCAGGCCACACTGCAAGAGGCCACCGAAGCTGATCTGCTACTGCATGTGGTGGACGCGGCCAACCCGGATTTTCCGGAGCAAATGGCCGAGGTGCAAAAAGTGCTGGCCGAAATCGGTGCCCATCAGGTGCCGCAACTGCTGGTCTTCAACAAACTCGATGCCTTGGCCGCTGAGCGCTACCCCTTGCAGATGCAAGACCAGTACGAACTGGACGGGGAGCCCGTTCCGCGCGTCTTCCTGAGCGCGCGAAGCGGCGAGGGTTTGGCCCTTTTGCGCACGGCGCTGTCTGACATCGTCAAGGCGGCGCTGCCGTCCACCGAGTCGCCCGAGCCCGATCCCCGTGACTTGGACCGGGATTATCCCGGTGACCTGCCTTGAGTGGCCCTTAAATTCGGCACAATGCTGTTTCGTCATCCAGACAAAGACAAAGAACCATGAATTTTCAACTGCCAGCCCTGCGATGGTCCTTGCTGCCCGCAAAGATCCGAGGCATGTTCAATCTCAACGACCCACGCTGGGGTCGTGACGATGACAAATCTTCCGGTGACTCGGGCAACAAGCCAACGGGCGACACGCCGCCACCCGGCCCCAAGCCAGATGCTTGGCAACCACCCCCAGGACGCGGCCCACAGCAACAACAAAGCGGCCCGCCCGATTTGGACGAGTTGTGGCGCGATTTCAACCGCAAGCTCGGTCAGATCTTTGGCGGCAAAGGCGGCCCTCAGCGTCCCCAAGGCCCAGGCGGCTCGGGAGGTGGTTCGGGCGGACCCGAAATCCCGGCTTTCATCAAGAACTTGGGCATCGGCGTCATCTTGGGTGGTGCTTTGCTGGTTTGGCTGGCCACCGGCTTTTTCATCGTGCAAGAAGGTCAGCAGGCCGTCATCACCCAGTTTGGCAAGTACCACTCCACAGTGACTGCGGGTTTCAACTGGCGCATGCCTTACCCCGTGCAGCGCCACGAGTTGGTGTTCGTCACTCAAATCCGTTCGGTCGACATTGGCCGAGACAACATCATCAAGGCCACAGGACTGCGCGAATCGGCCATGCTGACCGAGGATGAAAACATCGTTGAAATCAAGTTTGCGGTGCAGTACCGATTGAACGATGCACGCGCTTATTTGTTCGAAAGCCGCAACCCGACCGAAGCCGTGGTTCAGTCTGCAGAAACCGCCGTGCGCGAGGTGGTGGGCAAAATGAAAATGGATTCGGCGCTGGCCGAAGAGCGCGACCAGATCGCGCCACGCGTGCGTGAAAAAATGCAAACCATCCTGGACCGTTACAAAGTGGGTATCGAGGTGGTGGGCATCAACTTGCAGCAAGGCGGGGTGCGTCCGCCCGAGCAGGTGCAGGCCGCTTTTGACGATGTGCTCAAAGCCGGTCAGGAGCGCGAACGCGCCAAGAACGAAGCCCAAGCCTACGCCAACGACGTGATCCCCCGTGCCGTGGGTGCGGCCGCGCGTTTGAAGGAAGAGGCCGATGCTTACCGCGAACGCATCGTGGCGCAAGCCGAAGGTGATGCCCAGCGCTTCAAGACCATCTTGCCCGAGTACCAGAAGTCGCCCCAGGTCATGCGCGACCGCATGTACACCGACACCATGCAACAGATCTACAGCAACGTGACCAAGGTGCTGGTGGACAGCAAATCAGGCTCCAACCTTCTGTATTTGCCGCTCGACAAAATCATGCAACAGGTCACGCAAGTGACCCCGCCCACCATGGATGTGCCCGCAGCCCCCGCCAATGCCGGCAGCAACGGCGCTGCGGACACCCGCTCACGAGACCTCGAGCGTTCGCGTAGCCGCGATCCACGATAAGGAACAAGACAATGAATCGCATCGGATTGTGGATTTCGAGTTTGCTGGTGGTGTTCGCACTGCTCAGCTCTACCTTGTTCGTGGTGGACCAGCGCCAGTTTGGCGTGGTCTACGCTTTGGGTCAGATCAAGGAAGTGATCACCGAGCCGGGACTGCACTTCAAGTTGCCGCCGCCACTGCAAAACGTCAATTACATCGACAAGCGTTTGTTGACGCTGGACAGCCCCGACAACGAGCCCATGCTCACGGCTGAAAAGCAGCGCGTGGTGATTGACTGGTATGTGCGCTGGCGCATCACCGACCCGCTGGCCTACATCCGCAACGTGGGTCTGGATGAAAAGGCAGGGACCAACCAGCTCAACCGCGTGGTACGCAACGCTTTCCAAGAAGAGATCAACAAACGCACCGTCAACGAGTTGCTGTCTCTCAAGAGGGAAGAGCTGATGGACGACGTCAAAGCCGCCGTGCTGGTGGTGGTCAAAGGCGCCAAGCCATGGGGCGTGGACGTGGTG
>JBIKQY010000016.1:0-17994 GCA_044349465.1 Limnohabitans sp.
CATCTACACCGAAGCCGGTGTGGTGACCCAGCGCGTGGCCGATGCGGCCGAGCGCGGTGGTTTTGTCTTTGCGGTGGACCCGACTTCTGCCGAAGCTTCTTGCATTGGCGGCAACATCGCCATGAATGCGGGTGGCAAAAAGGCGGTTTTGTGGGGCACGGCCCTGGACAACCTGGCCAGCTGGCGCATGGTCACCCCCGACGCCGAATGGCTGGATGTGGTCCGCATGGACCACAACATGGGCAAGATCCACGACGCCGAAGTCGCCACGTTTGAGCTGCGTTACTTCAAGGCCGACGGCAAAACCCCGATTCGAACCGAAACCCTGGTGATTCCCGGCAAATCTTTCCGCAAGGAAGGCTTGGGCAAGGATGTGACCGACAAATTCCTCTCGGGCTTGCCGGGTGTGCAAAAAGAAGGCTGTGACGGCCTGATCACCAGCGCCCGCTGGGTCATGCACCGCATGCCCACCCACACCCGCACGGTGTGCATGGAGTTCTTTGGCCACGCCCGCGAGGCGGTGCCCAGCATCGTCGAGATCAAGGACTTCATGTTTGCCGAGCAAAAGCGCACCGGCACCGTGATGGCGGGTCTGGAGCACTTGGACGACCGTTATTTGCGGGCGGTGGGTTATTCCACCAAGAGCAAGCGCGGTGGCTTTCCCAAAATGGTGCTGATCGGTGACATCGCCGGTGACAACGCTGACGACGTGGCCAAAGCCACGTCCGAGATCGTGCGCATCGCCAATTCGCGCAGTGGCGAAGGCTTTATTGCCATCAGCCCCGAAGCGCGCAAAAAGTTCTGGCTCGACCGCAAGAAAACCGCCGCCATCTCGCGCCACACCAACGCCTTCAAGGTCAACGAAGACGTGGTCATTCCGCTGCCGCGCATGGCCGAGTACACCGACGGCATCGAGCGTATCAACATCGAACTGTCGCTGCGCAACAAGCTCAAGCTTTGCCGCGAAATCGAAGCTTTCCTGGAGCGTGGCAACCTGCCTTTGGGCAAACAAGACGACGCCAACGAGATCGCCTCGGCCGAGTTGCTGGAAGATCGCGTGGCGCAAGCCTTGGCCGTGGTGCGTGAGGTGCAGACGCAGTGGCAAGGCTGGCTGACCGATGTGGACACCTTGTTCCCTCAGCTGCAAGAGCACACTTTGCGCGCCAGCTGGAAAACGCAAATCCGCCCGGCTTTCCAAAATATCTTCTCGGGCTCGGCCTTTTTGCCGATCCTGAACGAAGTCACGGCCATTCACCAGCGCGTGCTCAAGGGCCGCGTGTGGGTGGCGCTGCACATGCACGCCGGTGACGGCAATGTGCACACCAACATTCCGGTCAACTCCGACAACTACGAGATGCTGCAAACCGCGCACGAAGCGGTCGCCCGCATCATGGTGTTGGCGCGCAGCCTGGACGGCGTGATCTCGGGTGAGCACGGCATTGGCATCACCAAGCTGGAGTTTTTGACCGACGCCGAGTTGGCCAATTTCACCGCTTACAAAGCCAAAGTGGATCCCGAAGGGCGTTTTAACAAAGGCAAGCTGCTGCGCGGCGCGGCCCTCACGGGTTTGGGCGACGATGTGCACGCCGCCGACCTGACCCACGCCTACACCCCCAGCTTTGGCCTGATGGGTCACGAGTCGCTGATCATGCAGCAGTCGGACATTGGCGAGATCGCGGCCAGCGTGAAAGACTGCCTGCGCTGCGGCAAGTGCAAGCCGGTATGTGCCACGCATGTGCCGCGTGCCAACTTGCTCTACAGCCCGCGTAACAAGATTTTGGCGACTTCCTTGCTGGTTGAGGCTTTCCTTTATGAGGAGCAGACGCGCAGGGGCATCTCTATCAAGCACTGGCAAGAGTTTGAAGACGTGGCCGACCACTGCACGGTTTGCCACAAGTGCCTGACGCCTTGCCCGGTGAACATCGACTTTGGCGAAGTGTCGATGAACATGCGCAACCTGCTGCGCAAGATGGGGCAAAAGAGCTTCCGGCCCGGCAACGCCGCCGCCATGTTCATGCTGAACGCCACCAACCCCGAAACCATCAAGTTGGCTCGCATGGCCATGGTGGGCGTGGGCATGAAGGCGCAGCGTTTTGTGGCCGGTTTGCTCAAGGGCGTGGCCCGCAAGCAAACCAGCGCACCACCCGCCTCGGTGGGCACCGCGCCCATCAAAGAGCAGGTGATCCATTTCATCAACAAGAAGATGCCGGGCAACCTGCCCAAGAAAACGGCGCGGGCTTTGCTGGACATCGAAGACAACGATTACGTGCCCATCATCCGCAACCCGAAAGCCACCACGTCGGAATCCGAAGCGGTGTTTTACTTCCCCGGTTGCGGCTCGGAGAGATTGTTCAGCCAGGTGGGTCTGGCCACCCAGGCCATGCTCTGGCATGTGGGTGTGCAGACCGTGTTGCCGCCGGGTTACCTGTGCTGCGGTTACCCGCAAAAAGGCTCGGGCCAGTTCGACAAGGCCGAAAAAATCATCACCGACAACCGGGTGCTGTTCCACCGCGTAGCCAACACGCTCAACTACTTGGACATCAAGACCGTGGTGGTGAGCTGCGGCACCTGTTATGACCAGCTGCAGGGCTACCAGTTTGACAAGATTTTCCCGGGCTGCCGCATCATCGACATCCACGAGTTCCTGCTCGAAAAAGGCATGAAACTCGACGCAGGCGGGGCCTATCTGTACCACGACCCTTGCCACACGCCCATGAAGCTGCAAGAGCCCATGAAGACCGTCAAGGCTTTGATGGGTGACAACGTGATTGAGAGCAAACGTTGCTGCGGCGAGTCGGGCACGCTGGGCGTGACGCGCCCGGACATCTCGACCCAGGTGCGCTTTCGCAAGGAAGAAGAGCTGCTCAAGGGCGAGGCTGCCCTGCGAAGCAGTGGTGCGCTGGCACCCCAGGCCAATGTGAAAATCCTGACCAGCTGCCCCAGCTGTCTGCAAGGTTTGTCGCGTTTTGGTGACGACATGAAAAACGGCCTGCTCGAAGCCGACTACATCGTGGTCGAGATGGCCAAGCACATCCTGGGCGAAGAGTGGATGTCCGAGTACGTCACTTCAGCTAACGCCGGTGGCATTGAGCGCGTGTTGGTGTAACCCCCCTGAAAGAACAAAATGGCCGGATTGAAAAAAGACATGCCCCACCCCGAGTCGCTGACCCTGCATGGCCAGACCCGGGTGCTGGAGATCGGGTTTTCAGACGGGGCGCAGTTCCGCATCCCGTTTGAGCTGATGCGCGTGTACTCGCCCTCGGCCGAGGTGCAAGGCCACGGCCCCGGGCAAGAAGTGCTGCAAACCGGCAAGCGCGAGGTCGGCATTGCCGAAATTGAGCCTGTGGGCAATTACGCCGTGAAACCCACCTTCACGGATGGGCATGAGTCTGGGCTGTTCACCTGGGAATACCTGTACTTTCTGGGCGACCAGGAAGCGGCTCTTTGGAAACAGTACGAAGACCGCCTGCAAGCCGCGGGCATGAGCCGCGACGCGCCCATGGTCGAAGCCTCGGCGGGCGGCAGCTGCGGTCACAAGCATTGAAGGGGCGGGCATGAGCAGCACCCACTTCGGTTTCAAAACCGTCGACGAAAGCGAGAAAGCCAAGCATGTGCGTGGCGTGTTCGACTCGGTCGCGTCCAAATACGACGTGATGAACGACCTGATGTCCATGGGCCTGCACCGCGTCTGGAAGGCCTACACCGTGCAGGTGGCCAACCTGAAAGAAGGCGATCAGGTGCTGGACATCGCAGGGGGCACGGGCGACCTGTCGATGGCTTTCGCCAAAAAAGTCGGCGCCACAGGCCGCGTGGTGCACACCGACATCAATGAAGCCATGTTGTCTACTGGGCGTGACCGTTTGGTCGATCAAGGCTTGGCCTTGCCCACGCTGGTGTGTGATGCCGAGAAGCTTCCTTTTCCAGATGGCCACTTCAATGTGGTCAGCGTGGCATTTGGCTTGCGCAACATGACGCACAAGGACGTGGCGCTCAAAGAGATGTGCCGAGTGCTCAAGCCAGGTGGGAAATTGCTGGTTTTGGAGTTTTCCAAAGTGGCCAAACCGTTGGAAAAAACCTACGACTGGTACAGCTTCAAGATATTGCCCCAATTGGGTAAGTTGGTGGCGGGTGACGCCGACAGCTACCGGTATTTGGCAGAATCCATCCGCATGCACCCCGGGCAGGAAGAGTTGAAAACCCTTATGAAAAATGCCGGATTTGGCCATGTGGATTTTCACAATTTGTCGGCTGGGGTGGTAGCCTTGCACATGGGCATCAAATGTTGATGTCTGAAAATTGAATTTTCTGAGATGGAGAGACCATGAACAGCAAACTTGTTACCCTGATGCTCGCAGGCGTGATGGCCTTGGGTAGCCTGAACGCAGAGGCCGCACGTCGCATGGGCGGTGGCAAGTCTGTAGGGCAGCAATCCAACCAAGTGACCAAGCGCGATGCTGCGCCACAAACACCTGCAGCGCCTGCGCAAAATGCCGCGCCCACCAGCGCTGCAAAACCTGCAGCCGCGCCCGCCGCCGCCGCGCCGAAGAAGCCTTGGGGTGCCATGTTGGGTGGCTTGGCCGCAGGTCTGGGTCTGGCCTGGTTGGCCAGCTCGCTGGGCTTGGGTGAAGCCTTTGGCAACATTCTGATGGCATTGTTGATTGGTGTGGCTGTCATCGCCGTGATTGGCATGATCATGCGGGCTCGCCGAGGAGGTGCTGCACAAACAGGTGGTAACGGTGGCCTGGCTTACCAAGGCGCAGGTGCCTCGGCAGAAAACCCTGCCACTTACAAACAATACAGCCCCCAAAACGTGGGCAACGACGCCTCGGCCCGCCCTTGGGAAGGTCAAAACACCCGCTTTGACAGCTCGGCTGCGTCGCAGTCCACCGGCTCCATGATCGGCTCGGGCATTGGTTCCGGCCTGAATGCCAGTGCCAGTGACACCCTGACCGGTTCGCAAACTTGGGGCGTTCCTGCAGGCTTTGATGTGGACAGCTTTGTCACCGCTGCCAAGCGCAATTTCGTCACCTTGCAAGATGCCTGGGACCGCTCGGACATCAGCGCCCTGCGTTCCATGATGACGGACGCCATGGTGGTGGAAATCCGCAACCAACTGTCCGAGCGCGAAGCGCAGTTCCCCGGCCAGCCCAACAAGACCGAAGTCGTCATGCTCGACGCCCAGCTGTTGGGCATCGAAGAGCAGGCCGATGCCTATCTGGCCAGTGTCGAGTTCAACGGCATGATCCGCGAAGACGCGGCTTCCGGCCCCAGCCCATTCCGTGAAGTTTGGAACATGAGCAAATCCAAGCAAGGCGGCGGTTGGTTGGTGGCAGGCGTGCAAGCGCTGCAATAAATACTGGGCCATAAAGCCCGTGCCATAAAGCCCTGAAGCTTTGGGGCTGGCACTTTCGGGAATAATCGGGGACTATGGCAACACAGTCCCCTTTTTCATGGGCCGCTCAGGCGCTCCCCGACATGGTCAATCGGCTCGCGGCCAACTTCCAGCCCCCGGCCTGGGTGGTGGACGAAAGCGTCAATCGCCTGGTTTTGTTCCTCAACCATGTGCTGATGAGCGAGCCCGAGGCCATGGCCCGTTTGGCCCGCCAAAAAGGCCAGCGCATCGAGTTGGTTTGGGACCGCATGCAACTCCAACTGAGTCCCACCCCCGCGGGTTTGCTCGAGCGCGGCCAATTTGAAGGCTTTGACCTGCGCCTGACAGTGACCGAAGAGTCGCCCGTCTCGATCGTTTCTGCTCTGGCCCGGGGCGACAAGCCCAAGGTCCGCATCGAAGGCGATGTGCAACTGGCGGCTGAAGTCAATTGGCTGATTGACCATGTGCGTTGGGATGCCGAAGAGGACCTGGCTCGCCTGATCGGGGATGCGCCTGCACACATCCTGGCACAAGCGGCCCGTCAGGCCGTGGCGGCCTTGCGCAGTTTTGTCGCCCAGCGCCCTGGCACCGGGCTGCGCACGGGCAGCGCAGCATGATGCGCTGGGGCCGTTTCGGGCGCGGTGCATTCATCGTCTTCATCGTCCTGCGCTACGGCCTGGACGAGTTGGTGCTCTCCAGTTTTCAAAAGCCCTGGATTCGCTTGTTGGCCCGTGTGTTGTCGGTCGGACGTGACCTGCGCTCACCTCGGGCTGTACGCCTGCGCGAAGCGCTTGAGAGGCTGGGGCCCATTTTTGTGAAGTTTGGTCAGGTGCTGTCCACCCGGCGCGATCTGCTGGCTCCCGATATCGCCGAAGAATTGGCCAAGCTGCAAGACCGGGTGCCACCTTTCAGCTCTGCCATTGCAGTGGCATCGATCGAGCGGGCTTTCAACCGCAAAGTCGACGACATCTTTGAAACCTTTGAGCGTGAACCCGTGGCCAGCGCCTCGATCGCGCAGGTGCACTTTGGCACTTTGCGCGGCAAATCGGGCGAAGTGCGCGAAGTGGCCGTGAAGGTCTTGCGTCCGGGCATGTTGCCCGTCATCGACAAAGACCTGAGCCTTATGCGCATGATGGCGGGTTGGGTGGAGAGCCTGAGCGCCGACGGCAAACGACTCAAGCCCCGCGAGGTGGTGGCCGAGTTCGACAAATACCTGCACGACGAGCTGGACCTGGTGCGCGAAGCGGCCAACGCGGCCCAGCTGCGCCGCAACATGCAAGGCCTCGATCTGGTGCTGATCCCCGAGATGATCTGGGACTTTTGCCACCCCGAGGTCATCGTGATGGAGCGCATGCACGGTGTGCCCATCAGCCAGGTGGACCGCCTGCGCGAAGCGGGTGTGGACATTCCCAAGCTGGCCCGCGATGGCGTGACGCTTTTTTTCACACAAGTGTTTCGCGACGGTTTCTTCCATGCGGACATGCACCCGGGCAACATCCAGGTGAGCTTGGCTCCCGAGACCTTTGGTCGATACATTTCGCTGGACTTCGGCATTGTGGGCACGCTCACCGAGTACGACAAGGAATACCTGGCGCAAAACTTCACGGCTTTTTTCCGCCGCGACTACAAGCGCGTGGCAGAGCTGCACATCGAGTCCGGCTGGGTGCCGCCCGAGACGCGGGTGGACGAGCTGGAATCGGCGATCCGTGCTGTGTGCGAGCCTTACTTTGACCGTCCACTCAAGGAAATTTCTCTGGGCATGGTGCTGATGCGCCTGTTCCAGACCTCGCGCCGCTTCCAGGTCGAGATCCAGCCGCAGCTGGTGCTGCTGCAAAAAACCCTGCTCAACATCGAAGGCCTGGGCCGCGACCTCGACCCCGAACTGGACCTGTGGAGCACCGCCAAGCCCTTCCTTGAAAAGTGGATGCTGGAGCAAATCGGGCCCAAAAAGCTCTTGGAAGAGCTCAAGGCGCAAGCACCGCACTACGCCAAACTGCTGCCGCAGTTGCCGCGCTTGCTGCACGAATACTTGAAACAACCACGCCAAAACGATGCGCGGCAGATCGAGCAGCTGTTGGTCGAGCAGCGCCGAACCAACAAACTGCTGCAAACCCTGATTTACGCGGGCCTGGGCTTTGTGGTCTCCTTGCTCGTTTTGCAGGTGGGCATGCACCTGCATCTGTTTTACTAAGTCTGATTTCTGGAGGGTACGAAAGTGCTGCTGACTTTTGTGATCGCTTACTTGGCCGTGACCATCGGCATTGGTTTGTTGGCTGCGCGCCGGGTCCACGGGGCCAAGGATTACTTGGTGGCAGGCCGAAGTTTGCCCTTGTACATGAACGTGGCCACCGTATTTGCCACCTGGTTCGGGGCCGAAACCGTTTTGTCGGTGTCGGCCACCTTTGCCAAGGATGGTCTGAACGGTATTCCAGGAGACCCGTTTGGCGCCACCGTCTGCTTGGTGCTGGCAGCACTGCTGTTTGCCAAACTTTTTTACCGTCTGAACCTGCTGACCATCGGTGACTTTTACAAAGTGCGCTACGGCAAGTCGGTTGAAGTATTGACCAGCGTGGCGATCGTGTTGTCTTACCTAGGCTGGACCTCGGCGCAATTGACCGCCTTGGGTCTGGTCATTCATGTGCTGTCGTCTGGGGCGATTGACCTGAATTACGCGATCATGATGGGCGCGGCCGTGGTGCTGGTCTACACGGTGTTTGGCGGCATGTGGTCGGTGGCCTTCACTGACTTGTTCCAGACTGTGGTGATTGTTGTGGGACTGATGGCTGTGGCCTTGCTGGTGGGCGGTAACGCCGGTGGTTTTGACAAAGTCATTGCCCAAGCAGCAGCCGATGGCAAGTTCGACATGTTCCCCGCGGACATGGACGCTGCCGCTTGGTGGGCCATGGCGGGTGCATTCTTCGCTTTCGCCTTCGGCTCCATTCCCCAGCAAGACGTGTTCCAGCGCATGACCAGTGCCAAGGACGAAAAAACCGCTGTGCGCGGCACCGTCATCGGTGCAATGATGTATTTCGTGATGGCCTTTATTCCCTTGTACATCGCCTATGCGGCGCTGATCGCTCACCCCGAGCTCAAGGCCTTGTTCGATTCAGAGGACGCCCGCGCCATCCAGCGCATCTTGCCTGACCTGGTGCTGGGCCAGATGCCCATGTGGGCGCAGATTTTGTTCTTTGGTGCCTTGCTCTCGGCCATTCTGTCCACGGCCAGCGGTGCCTTGCTGGCCCCCACGGCCACCTTCACCGAAAACGTGCTCAAGCCCTTTGTGCCGCACATGAGCGACCGCCAGTTTTTGCTGCTGCTGCGCGTCATTTTGGTCACCTTCACGGCTTGCGCCTTGTTGTTTGCCATGAACAGCACCAGCACCATGTACGAGATGGTGCAAAACGCCTACAACGTGACCTTGACCGGGGCCTTTGTGCCCTTGGTGGCCGGCGCTTTCTGGCGTCGTGCCAACACGCAGGGGGCTTTGTGCTCGGTGGTGCTGGGCGTGGGCACTTGGCTGGTGTTCAATTTTTGGGCACCCGATACCTTGGTACCCGCCAACTTGCTGGGTCTGATGGCGTCCATCGTGGGCATGCTGCTGGGATCTTTGGCACCGAGCGTGATCGCCAACCGGGGACAGTCCATGGCCAGCGCCTTGGGGCACGCCGCCCAGGACACCTCCAGCCGCTGAGTTCTGGCAACAGCGGCCAGGCCCCCCGCTGTTGCTGAAGTGGACTAGGCTTCGGTGGATTCACACCGCCCTGGTGCCACAACAGACGCCGTGACACCGGGCGGGGGCAGGGGTGTTGCCCAGACCCCCGGGCCTTGAAGGGCGCTGCCAAGCCTATAATTGAAGGTTTTCTTGCATCACCTTCTAAGGCTTTTCACATGCCCATTTACGCCTACAAATGCGACGCCTGCGGCCATGCCAAGGATGTTCTGCAAAAAATGAGTGACGACACCCTGACCGACTGTCCGGTTTGTGGCGCCCCCAAATTCAACAAGCAGTTGACGGCTCCGGGTTTTCAGCTCAAGGGTACAGGCTGGTATGCCACCGACTTCAAGGGTGGTGGCGCGGCCGCGGTGCCTGCTGCAGCGGCCACCGCATCAGATGCCGTCGCCACGCCATCAACTGCCCCAGCAAGCGACAGTGCAGCGCCTGCCGCAACAGCGAGTGCTGCAAGCTGCGCCCCTTCGTGCGCTTGCCATTGATTTTTCACAACGCCGACTTCACCGATTGCCCCACCCCATGAAACCACGCAGCTTCAAACAGTACTTCATCACCGGCTTGCTGGTGTGGCTGCCCATGGGCATCACGGTGTGGGTGCTCATGTGGTTGGTCGGCATGCTCGATGCCATCTTTCTGGCCGTGTTGCATGCGGCCGACACCTTGATTCCGGGCGTGCACGCCAGCGCAGAATACCTGCGTGGGGTGCCAGGCTTGGGCGTGGCCATTGTGGCCTTGGTGATTTTTGCCACGGGCGTCTTTGTGGCCAACATGTTTGGCCAATGGTGGTTGCGCAAATGGCACGGCCTCATGAACCGCATCCCCGTGGTGCGCAGCATTTACACCAGCGTCAAGCAAGTGGCCGACACCTTGTTCTCGGGCAGCGGCCATGCCTTCTCGAAGGCCTTGTTGGTGCAATACCCGCGCCAGGGCTCGTGGACCATCGCTTTTTTGACCGGCACACCCGGAGGTGAAGTGGCCAAGCACCTGGACCAGCCCATGGTCAGTGTGTATGTGCCCACCACGCCCAACCCCACATCGGGCTTCTTTTTGATGATGCCCAAAGCCGACGTGGTGGAGCTCGACATGAGCGTGGATGACGCACTCAAGTACATCATCTCAATGGGGGTGGTTGTGCCCGGCACGCCTGCTCCCAAGCCAGTTGCAGCCCAGCCCCAGTTAGGCTGACGCCTTTTTCCGAATCCTGTTCCTGCGAATCCTGAAAGTTCCACAACATGTCCATGCGTTCCCACTATTGCGGTCTGGTGACCGAAGCCCTGATCGGTCAAACCGTGAGCCTGTGCGGCTGGGTCAACCGCCGCCGTGACCACGGCGGTGTGATCTTCATCGACCTGCGCGACCGTGAAGGCCAGAGCCAGGTGGTGTGCGACCCGGACCGCCCTGACATGTTCAAGGTGGCAGAAGAGGTGCGCAACGAATACTGCGTGCAGATCAAAGGCATCGTCCGTGCGCGCCCTGATGGCACCACCAATGAAGGCCTCAAAAGCGGCAAAATCGAGGTGCTGTGCCACGAGCTGATCGTCCTGAACGAATCGGTCACACCACCGTTCCAGATCGACGAAGACAACCTGTCCGAGACGACCCGCTTGACCCACCGCGTGCTGGACCTGCGCCGTCCGTACATGCAAAACAACCTGATGCTGCGCTACAAGGTGGCGATGGAAGTGCGCAAGTACTTGGACGAAAACGGCTTTGTGGACATCGAAACCCCCATGCTGACCAAGAGCACACCCGAAGGTGCGCGTGACTATCTGGTGCCCAGCCGCGTGCACGATGGCCAGTTCTTTGCACTGCCCCAATCGCCTCAGCTGTTCAAGCAGCTGCTCATGGTGGCGGGCTACGACCGTTACTACCAAATCACCAAGTGCTTCCGCGACGAAGACTTGCGCGCTGACCGCCAGCCCGAATTCACCCAGATCGATATCGAAACCTCGTTCTTGACTGAAGAGGAAATCCGCGACATGTTCCAGGGCATGATCAAGCGCGTGTTCCAAAAAACCATCGGTGTGGACCTGGGCGAGTTCCCGGTCATGACCTACCAGGACGCCATGCACATCTATGGCTCGGACAAGCCCGACCTGCGCGTGAAGTTGCAGTTCACCGAAGTGACCGACGTCATGGGCGATGTGGACTTCAAAGTGTTCTCGGGTGCCGCGAACATGAAAGGCGGCCGTGTGGTCGCCCTGCGTGTGCCCAATGGTTCGGTCGAAGGCGGCGGCATCAGCCGTGGTGAGATCGACGCGTACACCGAGTTCGTCAAGATCTATGGCGCTAAAGGCCTGGCCTATATCCGCGTCAACGATTTGTCCAAAGGTCGCGACGGTCTGCAGTCGCCCATCGTCAAGAACATCCACGACGCCGCACTTCAAGCGGTGCTGGAGCGCTCGGGTGCTCAAAACGGCGACCTGATTTTCTTCGGTGCCGACAAGGAAAAAATCGTCAACGACGCCATCGGTGCGCTGCGCATCAAAATCGGTCACAGCGCCTTCGGCAAAGCCAACGGCCTGTTTGAAGAGCGCTGGGCCCCCATGTGGGTGGTGGACTTCCCGATGTTCGAATACGACGAAGAAAGCCAGCGCTACACGGCTGTGCACCACCCCTTCACCGCACCCAAAGACGGCCACGAGGACTGGATGGTCACTGCCCCCGAGAAGTGCATCTCCAAGGGCTACGACATGGTGTTGAACGGTTGGGAGATGGGCGGTGGCTCGGTCCGTATCCACCGCGCCGACGTGCAGCAAAAAGTGTTTGATGCCCTCAAGATCACCCCCGAAGAAGCCCAGCTCAAGTTCGGTTTCTTGCTCGACGCCTTGCAATACGGCGCGCCGCCACACGGTGGCCTGGCCTTCGGTCTGGACCGCATCGTCACGCTCATGACCGGTGCCGAATCCATCCGCGACGTGATCGCCTTCCCCAAGACCCAACGTGCTCAGTGCTTGCTCACGCAAGCGCCAAGCCCGGTGGACGAAAAGCAGTTGCGCGAATTGCACATCAAGCTGCGCAATGTGGACGCAGTCAAAGCCGCATAAGCAGAGCTCAAACCAGCCAAACGACAACGCCACCTTCGGGTGGCGTTGTCGTTTGTGCCCTGCAAATTGGTGCAGGTTTTGGTAACCAGGGCCCATCACCAGCAAGAGTCGAACACAAAAAAGGCTTCAAAACCGAAGTCTTGAAGCCTTTGATGTCTGGGCTCAGCCGTGCGGCTGAACCAGAAATTTTGCCACGGCATCGCTGCCGTTAGCGGGATTTGCAGGCCTTAGTAGCCACCGCGGCCGCCGCCGCCACCGCCGTAGCCGCCACCGCCGGAGCGATCGCCACCACCGCCGTAGCCGCCGCCACCGGAACGGCCGCCGCCGCCACCGCCGTAGCCGCCACCGCCGGAGCGGTCACCGCCACCGCCGTAGCCGCCACCACCGCCACCGAAGCCGCCGGTACGGGGAGGACGTGCCTCCATCGGACGGGCTTCGTTCACGGTGATGCTGCGACCACCCAAAGATTGACCATTCATGCCGTTGATGGCAGCTTGCGCCTCGGCATCGCTGCCCATTTCCACAAAGCCGAAGCCTTTGGAGCGGCCAGTGTCACGTTCCATCATGACTTTGGCGCTGGTGATGGCGCCGAATTCGCCGAAAGCCTGCTGCAGGTCTTCGTCGCGAACGGTGTACGGCAGGTTGCCGACGTAAAGTTTATTGCCCATGGGGACTCCTGAAAAACACATGAAAACAAAAGCGATGGGGTCCCGAAAGCACAACAAACCTGAAAAGTGCCGCCGTAGCGCGCGAAACTGACCGATCACCTCAAATGTGACGTTATACGAACGCGCACCGTCTGATTATGGGGCATAGCATCAAAATAGCACCAAATTTTGTCAATGTTTCGAAATTGACCTTGTTTTGAAGAGCCTTCTTGTGCCATTTACCAACACCAGACCCATGGCAACGAAGTCAAGCTGTCTCGAAAATCGAGGAGGCTCAGCCTGATCGACGTCAGCGCCAAGCACCTGTTCGCACCAATTCTTGACGCAGCAAAACCTGATAGCGCTGGTTATGGACAGGTGTGGCAGAGTGGTAGGCGGCCACGCCAAACCAGGTGTTGCCGTGAAGCAGCATGACCCGTTTGAGGTGCCACGCCGCGACATGCGTGGCCACGCAGGGGTCCAGCAACCGCTCAGGCGTGATGCCCCATTGCGCCAGTTCGCGAAAGTGGATCGAATTGATTTGGGCCATACCGACATCGATGCTGCCATTGCGGTTGCGGTTCACCACATGGGGGCGCATGCCCGATTCCACTTGCAAGATGGCCCGCAGGATGTGCGGGTTGACACCATGGCGTTGGGCGGCCGGCATCAGGCAGGGGTCTACGGCCAGACTCGAAGAGGGTTGGGCTTTGGCCGTGGTTTGACCGTGAGCTGAGGTGGCCCATGCCAGTACGCACAGGCCAAGGGCAGCAAGGGGCAGACGGTTAAAGCGCAACAAGGGGGGTGGCTTTCGAGTTTCGTGGCGACTGGGACGACGGCTTTTCATGGGCGCAGATGTGATCAGTGGTGTGGCCAGGTGGTGGTGGACCCATCCCGCCGGAAAACCATCTCCAAGCACCATGACTCCCTTTTCCGCCAGCTAAAGGGGACAAGCCATGCATGGCTTGAGCATCGGCACGGTGCTGGTTTTCTTGAATGCCAGGCCTGCAAGGGGCAGCAGGCCTGTCACCCAGTCTCAAAGCTGGAGGACTGAGACCAGCGGCAGATGGGCGGGCTTTTCGTAGTCGGCGATCAGCCAGGCGCGCTCGGTGTTTTGACCCCATTGCGCCAAAAATGCCTGCAGGCTGCGGATGGAGGGCTGGTCCAGCGAGACAAAAGGCTGGTCGAGCAAAGTGACCGTGGCCCCGCTGGCCAGCGCCGCCACCAGGCCCACCTTGCGGCGGCTTCCGGTCGAGAGCATGTTGAGCCGTTTGTCCAAATGAGGGGCCAACTGCAAGGCTTCGATCAACTCGTTTTGCGTCGCATCTGACCAGGCGGGCAAAGACGAGCGAAGCTGCGCCCAGCAGTGCGCGGGTGTGTCGCTGTCATGCAGCGGCAAACGCAGATCGATCCAGAAAACTGCCGACGGCTGCGGCAGGCTCAAAGGGGCAGCCCTACTGGCCAAGCGCAGCTGCCCAGAAGTGGCGACCAGATCTCCGCTGAGCAAGCGCATCAAACTGGTCTTGCCTACCCCCTCGTCTCCCAGCAAGGCGGACACACCAGCGGGCAGTTGCAGAGCAAGATCGCGGAAAATCGGCAGCTCGCCCGGGCCACCGCTCAGGCCGGTGACGCTCAACACGGTGTAAGAGGTCTTTTGCAGAGGGTCAAAAGTCTGTTTCAGCATGGCCTGCATGCTAGCAGCAGGCTATCTTGAGCCCTTGTTTTGGAGAGGTCGATGCAGTTGGCAAACACTTTTACACTTTGAAACAAATTATTTTTAGTGTTTTAAATTGTGAAATATAATTCTTAATCGTTCAATTGTCTAATAACGGAAAAACGATCATGAGCACAATCAATTTGTTGGAAGTCAGCGAAAAGACAAAAACAGTCTTGTCCAATCGGCGCAGCAAGATCGGCGTGCTCTGCATCATGACGTGCATGCTCTTGGGAGCCAGTGCTTGGGCACTGGATGCGCCCAAAGGGCCTGTGGTTCTGCAGGTGTCGGGCCTGATTGAGGCCAACAACCAAGGCAAAGTAGCCGCCTTGGACATGAAGGCTTTGCAGGCTTTACCCCAAAAAAGCTTCACCACGCAGACCCCCTGGGATCAAAAGCCAGTGACCTTCAGTGGACCCTTGCTGCGCGATGTCTTGCACTTGGTCAGGGCCAAAGGTCAGCACATTCGTGCCGTGGCGCTCAACGATTACCGTGTGAAGCTGCCGGTGTCCGATGCGCGTGAGCACGATGTGGTGGTGGCCGTGCAAATGAATGGCCAAGCGATCCCGGTGCGCACCAAAGGGCCTTTGTTCATCATTTATCCCTTTGATGCCAAAAAAGAACTTCAGCACAAAACCTACTACGAGCGCTCCATCTGGCAACTCAAGGCCATTGAGGTGGAGTGATGCAAACGCATGGAGCTTCGCCGGAAGTTGAAGGGCCGCAAAACCTGGCACCCTCCCGATTCTTTTGGGGCTTGGCCTTGCTGGCGGTCCTGGTGATCTCCGCTTTGTTGGTAGCCACCACCGTGCAATGGCGTCAGGCCCAATCTTTGGAGACGGCGGCCCGGCTGCAGGAAGACTCGCTCACGGCCATCACCACGAATCTGGAGCGAGAGTTGTGGCGATTTGATGCAGCCATGACTCGTGCAGATCTTGCTCAGCCAGACCTGACACAGGCGGACTTGGCGACGGAGCGGTCTTTGCGCTTTGATATTTTGGTCAGCCGCGTGAATTTGCTGCTCAACAGCCCTGGCGTTGCGCGTGTGCACCACCGAGAGGAATACACCGCCTTGACACCCCGCTTGCTCCACTGGGTGGCCAGGGCCACCCCCTTGGTTGACGGGCAAGACTGGGCATCGGTCGCGTGGCCCGGACTCATGAAAGAGATGCGGCAGATGGCCCCCGAGGTCCAGGCCTTGACCTCAGCCTCGGACATCGTGACGGGCGAGTGGGTGCAAAAACAAGTGGCCACTGTGCGCGAGCAAAGCCAATGGATCGCTTGGCTCACCTTGGCGCAAATCCTGGGTTTGGTGTTGGGCGCGATGGGTCTGTATGTGCACGAGCGCAAGCAAAACCAGGCACAAAGGGCGCAGCAACGCCTGCATGCGCAGTTGATGCAAGCCAAGGAACAGGCCGAAAGTGCCAACCAGGGTAAAAGTCGTTTTCTGGCCAACATGAGCCACGAGTTGCGTACGCCTTTCAACGGCATATTGGGCATGCTGGGCTTGCTGGAAAAAACCCAAAAAGGCTCAGAGCAAGCCGATTTGATTCAAACTGCCAAGGGCAGTGCATCGCACCTGTTGGCCGTGCTCAATGATGTGCTGGAGGTCTCGGCCTTGGAAGCCGGCAAAATTCAGGTGCGCCCAGAACCCACCGACATGGGCGATTTTTTGCAGGAAGTGTACCGATTCATGCGGCTGCAAGCGCACAACAAGGGCCTGCAACTGCAGCTGACGGGCGATTTGCACAAGCCCTGTGTCGTGATGCTCGACCCACTGCGTTTGAGGCAAATTCTGTTCAATGTGCTGGGCAATGCCATCAAGTACACCGATAAAGGGCAGGTTGACATCCGGGTCCGGCGTGAGTCGCTTTCCGACAGCGTGCTCTGGGAGATAGACATTGTCGACACTGGCATTGGCATGAGCGAGGCCACCCAACAAGGTTTGTTTGAGCGCTTTCATTGGGGCGACGCCTCTCTCACGCGCAAGCAATCGGGATCGGGTTTGGGTCTGGAGATATCCAGATCCTTGGCCCGCCTGATGGGCGGCGAATTGACGGCGCGCAGCCAGTTGGGGCAAGGCTCGGTGTTCACGCTGAGCTTGAAAACCCCGTGGGCAACTTTGACTGCAGGCGCTGCGCCAGCCCCTGGCTCTGGCGACAGCGCAAACCATGACCCGCTTGAGCCTGGTTTGGCCAAGGAGGCTTTGCGCGTTCTGGTGGCCGAAGACCATCCGGTCAATCGCAAAGTGGTGGGGCTGTTGCTGCAAAGCATGGGCCACCAAGTCAGCTTTGCCGAAGACGGCCAACAAGCGCTCACACAAGCCAGTCAGTCTGATTTTGATTTGGTGCTGATGGACATCCACATGCCGGTGATGGATGGCCTGAGCAGCGCCCGTCACATTCGTGCATTGCCGGGTGAGCGGGGGCAGGTGCCGATTGTGGCGCTTACGGCAGATGTCATGAATGACGCACAAACCCAGGCGATGGCTGCGGGCATGAATGCGTTTTTGTCCAAACCTTTGCAAAAAACACAGCTGCAGGCGGTCATGCCGCTCAAGCGGCGGCAGGCTTGATGCGCTGAACATTGCGCATCCCCGTGTCCAACCAGGGGCTGACTACAATGAATTGATCTACTGGTTATTCATTTGGAGTTTGCCCCGTCCATGACGCATCCGCTCCCCCCATCGCCTGCCCCCTTCAAAATCCCTGAGTCGGTGCTGGTGGTCATTCACACGCCCGAGCAGGAGGTCTTGCTGATCCGGCGTGTTGACTGGGGCACCTGGCAATCGGTCACGGGCAGCAAAGACCACCCCGAAGAAAGTTGGCATGAGACGGCCGTGCGCGAAGTGCATGAGGAAACCGGCATCGACGCCTGCCACCCGAGCTGCCACTTGCAAGACTGGCAACTGGAAAACGTTTACGACATTTACCCCGCCTGGCGCTGGCGCTATGCGCCGGGTGTGAGCCGCAACACCGAGCGGGTGTTTGGTCTGTGTGTGCCGCAACGCATGCCCGTGGTGCTCAGCCCGCGAGAGCACACCGACGCGCAATGGCTGCCTTGGCAAGCTGCGGCCGACCAGTGTTTTTCCCCTTCGAATGCCGAAGCCATTTTGATGCTGCCGCGTTTTTTACCGAAAATCCCGGCATGAAGCCCGAACGCCACGAACACCCGGTTTTGCGGGTGGCCACTTACAACATCCACAAAGGCGTACAAGGCCTGGGGCCCGCGCGGCGGCTGGAGATCCACAACCTGGGCCACGCGGTGGAGCAGCTTGACGCTGACATCGTGTGCCTGCAAGAGGTGCGCCGCGAGCACCGCCGCGAAGCGGCATATTTCAGGCACTGGCCCAGCCAGCCACAAGCCGAGTATTTGGCGCCGGAGGGCTACGAGGCCATTTACCGGACCAACGCCATCACGCGCCACGGCGAGCACGGCAACGCTTTGCTCTCGCGCTGGCCTGTGCTCTCGCACCAGCACCGCGA
>JBIKQY010000198.1:0-5447 GCA_044349465.1 Limnohabitans sp.
ATCACGCCTTTGCTGTGGCCGTGTGCGGTGTCCACCACGATGGCGTCCACACCGGCACGGGCCAGCGCTTCCACGCGCTCTTCGGTGCCCTCGCCCACGCCCACAGCCGCGCCCACGCGCAGTTTGCCAGCACCGTCGCGGGCCGCATTGGGAAAGTTGAGCTGTTTGGTGATGTCCTTGACGGTGATCAGACCTTTGAGTTCAAAGGCGTCGTTGATGACCAACAGGCGTTCGAGTTTGTGTTTGTTGAGCAGGTGCTTGGCTTGCTCGGGCGTGGTGCCTTCGGGCACGGTGATCAGGCGCTCACGCGGTGTCATGATCTCGCTGACCTTTTGGTCGTAGCGGGTCTCGAACCGCAGATCACGGCCGGTGACAATGCCGACCACTTGACGGCCGTCACAGACCGGAAAGCCCGAGACGCCCAGCTCGTCGCTCAAGGCCATGACCTGGCGCACGGTGGTGTCGGGGGTGATGACCACTGGGTCGCGCAGCACGCCGGACTCGTAGCGCTTGACCTTGGCCACTTGGGCGGCTTGCTCTTGGGCCGTGAGGTTTTTGTGCACGATGCCGATGCCGCCCTCTTGCGCGATGGCGATGGCCAAACGCGCTTCAGTCACCGTGTCCATGGCGGCGGACACCAAAGGCAGGTTCAAGCGGATGTTGCGGGTGAATTGCGTCGCGAGCGACGTGTCCTTGGGCAGGACTTGGGAGTAAGCGGGGACGAGGAGAACGTCGTCAAAAGTCAGGGCTTTACCGAGTAGGCGCATAAGCTAGGGCTCCAAAAAATGGATTGTACCCGTGCAAGCCTAGGGATTTCCCTGAAAGTTGACCAGAGAGGTGGTCTGAGATGTGGCAAAAATTCTAGGGCCCAAACCGAGCGCCAACCCCCATTTGGGCTGCGGCCCGATCGCTCAGGCGTTTTGGTAATGCAGCACTTTGAGAGACTTTTCGGGGTCAATGTCCACAAAAGCCGCCGGATTGGCCAGCCGCTCGACAAATCGCAGACTCGGTGCCGCCTCGGCCACCTGAGCGTGCAAAAACTGCGTGTCCAGCTCTGGTGCATTCAAGCACAGCAACACATGACCTTGCGGCTCCAGCAAATCCGGCAATCGGCGGATGAGCTTGATGTAGTCCTTGGTGGCGATGAAACTGCCCTTTTGGTAGCTGGGCGGGTCGATCACGATCACGCCATAAGGCCCCATTTTGTTGATCTTGCCCCAGGTCTTGAAGATGTCGTGGCCCAAAAACCGGGCTTTGGGCGGCAAGTCGTTCAGGCGGTGGTTTTGTTGGCCGATGGCCAAAGCACCCTGGCTCATGTCCAGGTTCACCACCTGCGCAGCACCACCTTGCAGGGCCACTACCGAAAACGCGCAGGTGTAGGCAAAGAGGTTGAGTACGTTTTCATGCTTGGCGTGGTTTTTGAGCCACTCGCGCCCATGGGCCATGTCCAGAAACAGCCCGTGGTTTTGACCGCGCATCACATGCACGATGTAACGGGCGCCCTGCTCGGTCACCACATGCGGCTCAGGCACAGTACCAGCCATGAGGCGGGTTTCGGCTTCGCCCGTCACGCGGCTTTGAAACACCCAGTTGAGCGTTTGACCCGGGGCCAGCGTTTGCCAGCGGGCCTGCAGAGCGCTTTGGCACGCGGCCAATTCTTCGTCCGTGACCGGCTTGAAACTGGTCAGCACCCAAACCGGCGCAAACCAGTCAAGCGACCATTGCTCGCAGCCGGGGTACATGCCGCCCCGTCCATGAAAAAAGCGTTGGGCATCGTCGGTCAGGGGCATCTTAGCGATGGCGTTCAGCAAGGCTTGCATGGTGGTTTTCAGTAACCCGCGGCCGAGCCGCTCTTGCGATTGGCAAACAGGCCGGTGCGACCCTTGCCCTGGCGCTTAAAGCGCTGACGCCGAGCAACCTTGGGGTCGACCTTCAGGTCACGGTACAACTCGATGCGGTCACCCGATTGCACATGATGTCCCCAAGTGACCTTGCGCCCCCAGATGCCTGGCTGTTGGAACTTGAGCGATGGCAATGTCGCATCGTCCTTGACGCCCTGACCTTGCAGCCACAGTGTCATGCCTTGGTCCAGCACCGCTTGAACCGTGCTGCCCTCAGGCACTTTCAAGCTTTGCTCTTGCACATGCCGAGGCCCCAAGCTCCAGCACAGCACAACCTGAATCGTCGACTCAGCCATAGACCGCTTCGGCGCGTTTGACAAAGGCATCGACCAGACTGGCCGCGATCTTGTCGAACACCGGCCCGACCAGCGCTGCCAGGGTTTTGCTGGAAAAGCCGTACTGCAAATCCAGCTCGACTTTGCAGGCGCGTTGCGAGCCGTCGCCCACAGGCGTGAAGCGCCACATGCCGCTCAGGTTAGAAAACGGGCCTTTGACCAGACTCATGCCCACCGAGCGGCCTTCTTCGTGTGTGTTGCGGGTGGTGAAGGTTTGCTGGATGCCACCCAGGCTGATGCCCACCTCGGCCACCATGCCTTGCGGGTCGGTTTCGAGCACGCTGGCGCGGTCACACCACGGCAAAAACTCGGGATAACGGGCCACGTCTGTGACGAGGCGAAACATTTCTTCTGGCGAGTACCAGATCAGAACGGACTTGTGGATATTCTTCATACAATGCTGCGATTGTAGTTTTTCATTTCTTCTCTGGGCTTGCAGCCACTTTGCACGCCCTTGTGAACGGCCAGCCCGTCCTCATTTGCTCACCATGGCCACTCCCAAGAAATCCACAGCACCCGTTTTTGCCAAGATCGCCGAGAACAAAAAAGCGTCCTTCGACTATTTTTTTGAAGAGCGCTACGAGGCAGGCATGGTGCTGGAGGGCTGGGAGGTCAAGGCCATCCGAGAAGGCAAGGTGCAACTCACCGATGGTTATGTGGTCATCCGCAACGGCGAGCTGTTCATCATCGGCTGCCTGATCAACCCGCTCAAAACGGCCTCTACCCACATCAACCCCGAAGCCGCACGCACGCGCAAGCTGCTGCTCAACAAAGAAGAGATCAAGCGGCTGATCGGCAAGATCGAGCAAAAGGGCTACACACTGGTGCCAATCAATTTGCACTGGAAAGCGGGCAAGGTCAAATGCGACATCGCGCTGGCCAAGGGCAAGGCCGAACACGACAAACGCGACACCATCAAGGACCGCGAAGGCAAGCGCGAAGTTGAACGCGCCATGAAGAGCCGACACCGCGATCGCTGAGTCACTGATCTCAGAGGGCAGTTTGTAGGTCGGTGGCTTTAGCCCCGACACGGGGCCGCTTACAACATGTCGGGGCTGAAGCCACCGACCTGCAGGATTAAGCCAAATCGCGCAACGGGTGGAGATCTGAAGGCCAGGGACTCACAAAGAAACGGGCGGCTTCCGACAGATCCACCTCTTCCACACGTGCAGGCTTCCAATTCGGCGTGTGGTCTTTGTCGACAGCCAGGGCGCGAATGCCTTCGACGGTGTCGCTGTCGGCCACTGAGCGCAAGTGGAAACAGTGGTGGACCATGTCGCGCTCCATGCGCAAGTCATCGGCCAAGCTCATTTGCCGGGCACGGCGGATTTGCTCCAGCACCACATGCAGCATCAACGGCGAGCGGTGACGCAAAGCCTGCGCTGTTTTTTGGCTCCACTCGTCGGTGGCCGATTCCAGTTTGAGCAACATGTCGGCGATGCTGGGCAAGCCAAACACTTCATCGATTTGCGGTTGCGGTGTCAGTTTCTCAGGTGTTATCGCTCCCGCTTGGGCCAACACCCAGCGCTCCACCGATTCGGCGTTTTCAAAGGGGCTGCTGATTAATGTTTGCCAAATAGGCTCGAGCATGCCGCTTGGCAGCGCAATGTCGGCCAACTTGGCGGCCACTGCTTGGGCACCGCTGAGCATCTGACCTGTTAGCCCCAGATACTCGCCCAGACGCCCCGGGCAGCGGCTCAGAAAATAGCCCCCTCCCACATCCGGGAACAATCCAATGTTGGTTTCGGGCATGGCCATCTTGGTGCGCTCGGTCACCACTCGCACGCTCGCGCCTTGGCTGATGCCCATACCGCCACCCATGACGATGCCGTCCATGAAGGCGATGTAGGGCTTGCTGTAAGTGTGGATCAGGTGGTTCAGGCGGTATTCTTCGGTGAAAAAATCACCCAATGACGCGTCGCCCGATGTGGCCGCCTGGTGAAAAAAGCGGATATCACCACCCGCGCAAAAAGCCCCAAATGGGCCTTCTTTGCCGGTGCCGCGCACCGCCACCGCCAGCACTTGGGGATTGCCTTGCCAATCGAGCAAAGCCCGGGTCAAAGCCCGCACCATGTCCAGCGACAGGGCGTTCAAAGCCTTGGGGCGGTTGAGGGTGATGCAGCCGATACGGCCTTCAATATGTGCAATGACATCAGACATTGTTTTGTTTCCAGCCTAACCATTGGTTCATGAGCAAAGCCCCCAGGACCAGGGAGCCACCCAACAATACGCTCATTTGTGGGGCTTCGTTGGCACCCCACCAAGCCAAGGCGATGCCAAACACGATTTCGAGCAGACACAACAAGGACGCCTCTGGGGCTTTGAGCACCCGAACGCAAATCACCGACAACACACAGGGTATGGCCAACTGGAACAAACCCAAGGTAGCGAGCAAGCCCACGTCGTGAGCCGATGCTTGAAACGGCATGGCCAAAGGCAAGGTGAGCAAAGTGGAGAAAATGGCCCCCAACAACACCGAGGGCACCAAGTCCAGACTGTGGCCATCGCTTTGGCTTTTTTGCGCCAAGGTCCACTGCACGGCGCCCGCGATGGGCACACACAATGCCACCAGGGAGCCCATTAGAAAATTCGGGTCGCCCAAGCTCAATTGGGTGCCATACATCCAGCCAATTCCGATCCCGGCCAACACAATGGCCACCCAGGTGCGCAAAGGCAATTGGTGACGCAAAAAAACGCGAGTGAACAAGGCGGTGAACAACGGCCCCACGGCCATGGTGATCAAAACATTGGCTACCGCCGTAAGCGTCAGGGCCACCATGAAAGCGGTGAACATGACGCACCAACACAAGCCCGACAGCCAAAAATACCGATTGCGCCAAGGCAAGCGAGACCACACCCCTCTGCCCTGCCACAAAGGCAAAATGATCAAGAGGGATACGACGGTGAAAAAGCTGCGCCAGAAGGTGACTTCAAAGCTGCGAGCTTCCTCCAAGTGCCGTGTCACCACCCCAGCCATGGACCACAGGACAGTGCAGCCCACCATGGTCCAAACGGCCATGCCGTGCGTCATGCGCATGATGGATCAGACGATCACTTGTTGCGCTTGCGGTCGCTTTCCTTAAGGAAACGCTTGCGCAGACGAACGCTCTTGGGCGTGATTTCGACCAGCTCGTCGTCCTCGATGAATTCGACGCCATATTCCAGTGTCAGGTCAATTGGCGGCGTGATCTTGATCGCGTCTTCCTTGCCG
>JBIKQY010000199.1:0-5435 GCA_044349465.1 Limnohabitans sp.
GCGGAGATGGCCGCTGTTGTGGGCAAGGCCATGGCACACGCGTGCGCACTGGCCCAAGCCCACTGGAAGTTGTAGCCGCCCAGCCAGCCAGTCACGTCGATCACCTCGCCAATGAAGTAAAGCCCCTGCTGTTTGGACTCCATGGTTTGCGAAGACACATCCCGTGTGTCCACGCCGCCCAGTGTGACCTCGGCCTTTTTGTAGCCTTCGCTGCCCGTGGGGGTAATGCGCCAGCTGGACAAAGCCTCGGCCAGCTTGTTCAGGGCCTTGTCGGGCACTTCAGCGGCGGTGCGTTGCAGGGCTGGGTCCTGGCTGACCCAGGCCTCGGCCAAGCGGCTGGGAACCAGCGTCGCCAGCTCGTTGCCCAGCAGTTTTTTGGAGCGCAACTTGGCCTCTTGCAGACGCTCGGGCAGATTCACCTCGGGTGCCAGGTTAAGCCGGATCGGCGAGCCTTCATGCCAGTAGCTTGAAATTTGCAGCACGCCCGGCCCCGACAAGCCCCGGTGTGTGAACAGCAGGTCTTCGTCGAAGTGCATGCGGTTTTTTTTCTCACCGGTTTCGATGCCCACGGGCAGTGCCAGTCCAGCCAGCTGGGCATAAGGTGCCCAAGCTTCGCCGTCAAAGGTCAAAGGCACCAGTCCGGGGCGGCGATCCACCAGGCGCAGACCGAACTGGCTGGCGATGCGGTAGCCCCAGTCGCTGGCCCCGATTTTGGGGATCGATAAGCCCCCTGTGGCCACCACCAAAGATGTGGCTTGCACATAGCCATCGCTGGTGCCCAGGGTGTAGTGGGTGTTGTCTCCGGTAGGCACCTGTACCGATTCCACAGACTTGACGCTGCAGCCAGTGCGTATTTCCACGCCACCAGCGGCGCACTCGGCCAGCAACATGCGGATGATGTCTTCGGCCGAATGGTCGCAAAACAGTTGGCCTTTGTGCTTTTCGTGAAAAGCGATGCCGTGCTTTTGCACCAAATCGATGAAGTCTTGTGGGGTGTAACGCGAAAGGGCCGAGCGGCAAAAATGCGGGTTCTGGCTGATAAAGTGCTTTTGCGGGGCCGAGGCGTCCAGCAGCCGGTTGGTGAAGTTGCAACGCCCGCCGCCGGAGATGCGGATTTTTTCGGCGATCTTGTCACTGTGGTCGATGACCAGCACCTTCAGGCCCCGCTGACCCGCCACGCCCGCGCAAAACAAACCGGCAGCCCCGGCACCCACAATCACCACATCCCATGTCTTCATGGCTGGGGAGTGTAAGGGGGCGCGGTTCGCCGGGGGCTCAGGCTCAAGACAAAAACGCCCCGAAGGGCGTTTTGCGTGAAAGGCACTGGGGCTCAGGACTTCATGAAGCCTTTGAGCATGCCCAA
This sequence comes from Limnohabitans sp., assembly GCA_044349465.1. Taxonomy (GTDB): domain Bacteria; phylum Pseudomonadota; class Gammaproteobacteria; order Burkholderiales; family Burkholderiaceae_C; genus Limnohabitans_A. Next base: position 1,364 of record JBIKQY010000199.1, read on the forward strand.
GCCTTGTGCCATCAAGTCGCCGCTGGGCAGCTGGCCATTGGGGGTGAGTTGGTCCACCAGCCCGGGCAGGCGCTCGGACATGGCAGAGGCCACGTCACCCGACGATAAGCCCATTTTGCTGGCCACATCTTGCAAAGGCCCTTGGCCCAGCACGGACTGGATTTGTTCGGCGGAAATCGGCAAATTGGTGTTGTTCGAAATCCACGAGGCCACCACATCGCCCAAGCCGTTTTTCTGGAAAGCGCTGACCAGGCCACCGATGCCACCAATGTCGGGGTTGTTCAGCAAACCCGTCAGCATTGTCATGATTTGGTTGCTGTCTGCGCTGTGCTGGCCCGACAGTGCCGAAGCGGCCTGTTGTGCCACTTGGCCTGCGATTGAATCAAAAAGTCCCATGAATCACTCCCTTGCTCGCGGCGAAAAGTGCCGCGCGCCAAAGTCTAGTGGTCCCATCGTGCCGATGGGGTTTTGGCTTGCGCAAATTGTTGGATTTTGTAATCGGCTTGCGCCACTTCAGGCCTGCAAGGCAGTGTTCTGCAGGCTCTGCAGCGGGTTGCCCCAAGCCCTGGCCCCTTGCACCACATCGCCCACCACAATGATGCTCGGGCTTTGCAGGCCTTCTCGGTGCATGGTGTGGACCAGATCGCCCAGCGTGGTCAAGGCTTGGCGTTGTTCGGGCAAGCTGGCGTGCTGCACGATGGCCACGGGCGTGGCGGCGGGCAGGCCCTGCAGCAGGCCTTCGCTGATCTGGTCCAGATGGCTCACGCCCATGTAAATGACCAGCGTCAGCTTGGCTTGCCGAGCGGTATGGGCCAGTTGTGGCCAGTCGGTGCCGCTGTCGCCGGGTTTGGCGTGGCCGGTGACGAACACCACGCCATGTGCGTGTTCGCGGTGCGTCAAAGGTGCGCCCAGGCTGCCCATGCCAGCCAGGCCCGCCGTGATGCCGTTGACCACCTGAACATCGATGCCCGCTGCCCGCAGGTGCTCGACCTCTTCGCCGCCGCGACCAAAGATGAAAGGGTCGCCCCCCTTCAGGCGCACCACCTGCTCGCCCGCTTGCACCGCCTGGATCATCAGCTTGTCGATGAAGGCCTGGGGTGTGCTGCTGCAGCCGCCACGTTTGCCCACATGCACGATGCGGGCTGAGGGTGAGGCGTGGGCCAGCACTTGGTCATTGACCAGGTCATCGACCAGCAACACGGTGGCGCCGGCAATGGCTTTGACGGCTTTAAGGGTGAGCAGCTCCGGGTCACCGGGGCCTGCGCCCACCAAAGTGCAGCGGCCAGGAAGAAGGGGCAAGGGGGTCATGCTTTTAATGCTTGCAAGATGTGCTGGACTTGCCGGGCAATCGGCGAGGGCACGGGCAGCAGGTCTTGTAAAACGTGTTCGGTGTAGAGGGCTGTGGCCACCGCATCGGTGGCGGGCAATTCTGGCAAATGGGCCAAAGGACCTTCCTGGAGGCTTTGCACTCGGTTTAATTGTCCTTGGTGGAAGACATCCATGGCCGGTGTGCGCCGCGCGTCAGCCACGGGCTCGCCCTCTGTGCCGCGCAGCAGCAGGGCATGCTGTTCGGTCAATTGGAAAGTGGCTGACATGGATTGCTGGTATTCGGGGTGGGTGTAGCTGCCCACCACCAGCGTGGCTGCGCTGCGCGAGCTGCAGGGGTTCATGAGCTTGACCAAGCTGTGCCCGGGGTTGCGCAGGCCCACCACGCGGCGCACCGACAGCAAGCGTTCCAAGCCGGGGTGAAGCACGCCTGTCGGAACAAGCGCCACCTGACCGGGTTTGAGGCTGGGCGAAGCCCCAACCGGGCGAATGCCCAGCACCGAGAAAACAGCTTGGCTGCTGACGCGCAGATCTTCGGTGGCAAAGCCGTGGACCACCACCGCCACACCTTCACGGGCCAGCAGCAAAGCCAGCAGGGGGGTCAAGACGGGCAGCTTACGGGCGCCGTTGTAGCTGGGCAGCACCACGGTGGGCACACCGGCGTTTTGAATGCGTTGCAAACGGGTGTGGGTGGCATCCAGAAAGCCGGCCATTTCTTCAGGCGTTTCGCCCTTGACGCGCATGGCGATGCAAAACGCGCCCAGTTCCAGGTCGCTGACGCGCTGGTCCAGAATTTGCCCCATCAGGTCAGCGGCCTGCGCTCGTGCAAGGGCGCGTGCGCCATCTTTGCCGCGCCCGATGTCCCGGATGTAGTGACTGATGCTCATGGGCGCATTGTGCGGGAAAAAGGATAACTATGGGTTATAAGCATATGCTTATTCAATGGCTGCCATGCCATGCAACACTTTGCAGGGTGAGCATTCAGGTGAGGCCCAAAAAGCCAGCATTTCTTGCACGGCCTGTGGCTGTGTGCAGCTGCTGGCCACACTGCCCGAAAACGTGGTTGTGATCTGTACCTGGGGCGGCAGGGGACCGAGCACCTGTATGCCTGAGACGCCGCGCATTTCGCTCAACTGCTGAAAGCCCAGCGCCACCTCGCCCCTGGCCAGCAGGGCGCCCACGGGCACGCCGGGCTTGGCTTGCACCAGCTTCGTCTCGATCTGATGGAGGATGCCCCAACGCTCAAACAGTTGGCGCAGCTGCACCCCGCTGGGGCCGGTGGACAGGCCCACCGAGGGCGCGGCCAGCACGGCTTGGCGCAGCGCGTCTTCGCTGGATATGTCGGGCGCAGACTGGCCCTCAGGCACAGCCACAGCCACACCCGAATGCACCAGATCAACCCGGCTGCCCGCCCGCACATGGCCGCTGGCGATCAGTTTGTCGATGGCGTCGCTGGCCAGCACCACGGCGTCAAAGGCCTCGCCCGCCTGCACGCGCTGGGCTGCATCGACCCCGCCGACCGACTCGACTTGCACTTGCACGCCGGGCGCTTTCGCTTGGTACAGCGCCACCAAATCGGCCAGCAGCGGCTTGGTGGCCATGGAGGAAATCAGACGGATGGTGGTCATGTGGGAAGCTTTGAAATGCAGGGGTTAAAGGCGCAACACCCTTTCTCGTTGGGGCGCTGCAACTTTCAGGATTATGGTCAAGGCGGCGGTTCGCTCCCATGCCCCGCTTAAACTCACTGCTATGCATATTTTGGGTATTGAATCTTCATGCGACGAAACGGGCGTGGCCTTGGTGGTCACCAAGGGCCCTGACATGCCGCGCTTGTTGTCGCACGCGCTTTACAGCCAGATCGAGATGCACCAGGCCTATGGGGGCGTGGTGCCCGAGCTGGCCAGCCGTGACCACATCCGCCGGGTGCTGCCGCTCACCCGCCAAGTGCTGGCCGAGGCCGGGGCCACTTTGGCCGACATCGACGTGGTGGCCTACACACGGGGCCCGGGGCTGGCCGGGGCTTTGCTTGTGGGTTCGGGCGTGGCCTGTGCTCTGGCGGCGTCTTTGGGCAAGCCGGTGCTGGGCGTACACCATTTGGAAGGGCATTTGCTCTCGCCGTTTTTAAGTGCCGATCCGCCCGAATTCCCCTTCATTGCCTTGCTGGTCTCGGGTGGCCACACGCAGTTGATGCAGGTGGACGGCGTGGGCCACTACGAACTGCTGGGCGAGACGATTGATGACGCTGCAGGCGAAGCCTTTGACAAATCGGCCAAGCTCATGGGCCTGCCGTACCCGGGGGGCCCGGGGCTGTCGCGCCTGGCCGAGCAGGGCAACCCAGCCGCTTACAAGCTGCCGCGCCCTTTGCTGCACAGCGGCGATCTGGATTTTTCTTTTGCAGGCCTTAAGACGGCGGTGCTCACCCAAAGCCAAAAGATTGGTCCCGCCGCCCACACCGAAGGCGCGCCCGAGCGGGCCGACTTGGCCGCTTCGACCCAGGCCGCCATTGTGGAAGTGTTGGTCAAAAAATCCATGAACGCCCTTAAATCCAGTGGCATGAAGCGCCTGGTGGTGGCCGGGGGCGTGGGGGCCAACCGCGAACTGCGTGCGCAGCTCAACGCTGCCTGCGCCAAAGCGAAGGTGCGTGTGCACTACCCCGAGCTGCATTTGTGCACCGACAACGGCGCCATGATCGCCATGGCCGCCGCCATGCGTTTGCAAGCCGGGGTGCAAACCGCCCAAGCGCTTT
>JBIKQY010000017.1:0-17860 GCA_044349465.1 Limnohabitans sp.
CCTTTGAAGCCGCTGCCGAGCGGCCCAATCCGTTCGGGGTGTTGGCGAGCCTGAAAACTGATCCCGGACGCTGAAAGCGAGCCGATACCCCCCGCCCTCGGCCCACAGGTGTCCAAAAGGACTCGGCTTAGGCTATAATCAATGGCTTCGCCCGGATGCCCCGGGTGACATTTCCATCAACCGAAGCTGCGTTTTCATTTGCGCGGCCTCCAAGCTTCCAAGGAGCCACCATGGCTGTTCAGCAAAACAAAAAGTCGCCTTCCAAGCGCGGTATGCACCGTTCGCACAACGCCCTGAACGTGCCCGGCATCGCTGTCGAGCCCACCACAGGCGAAACACACCTGCGTCACCACATCAGCCCCAACGGTTTCTACCGTGGTCGCCAAGTGCTCAAGAACAAATCGGAAGCCTGATCGGCTTTCGCCCTCAAGCCTCCAAAGGCCCGGCGCTACTTTGACGAGTAGCCTCGGGCTTTTTGGTTTATGGCCCGCGTTACTTCCGGTTTTGAGCCCAAGGATGTCATGACCTCGCCCACCCCGATCACCGTGTCTGTTGACTGCATGGGCGGCGACCACGGTCCCCGCGTCACGCTGGCAGCCTGTCGCCGTTTTTTGTCTGTTCACCCCGATGCCCTGTTGATTCTTGTAGGGCGTGCCGAGGCTTTGTCGGGTTTTTCTGATCCCCGGGCGCAGGTGGTGGTGGCCACCGAAGTGGTCGAGATGGACGATGCGCTGGAAATGGCCTTGCGCAAGAAAAAAGACTCCTCCATGCGCGTGGCCATCGAGCAGGTGCGCGATGGCCATGCGCAAGTGGCCGTATCGGCGGGGAACACCGGGGCCCTGATGGCCATTGCCCGTTACGTGCTCAAGACCATGGACGGCATCGACCGCCCAGCCATCGCGGGGCAAATGCCCAACTTCAAGGGCGGCGGCACCACCATGCTCGATCTGGGCGCCAATGTGGACTGCACGCCTGAACATTTGCTGCAATTTGCCGTCATGGGTTCGGCCCTCGTGTCGGTGCTGCAAGACAAGGATCAACCCTCGGTGGGCTTGCTGAACATCGGTGAAGAAGCCATCAAGGGCAATGAAATCATCAAAAAAGCGGGTGAACTGTTGCGATCTGCCTCCAAATCGGGTGATTTGAATTTCCATGGCAACGTGGAAGGTAACGACATTTTCAAGGGTACGGTGGACATCGTGGTCTGCGATGGCTTTGTGGGCAATGTGGCTTTGAAAGCCAGCGAAGGCCTGGCCACCATGGTCGGTGGTTTTTTGAAAGCCGAGTTTTCGCGCAATATTTTCACCAAAACGGCCGCTTTGTTGGCTTATCCGGTTTTAACTGCCTTTAAAAACCGCGTGGATCATCGCCGCTACAACGGTGCAGCCCTGTTGGGTTTGCGCGGCTTGGTGTTCAAAAGCCATGGCTCGGCCGACGAGTTGGCTTTTGAGAATGCCCTGAACCGGGCTTATGATGCAGCCCGAAACCAATTGCTGGACCGCGTTCGGGACCGCATTGCCCACGCCGCCCCTTTGTTGATGGGTGCGCAGGCCGAGCGATCCGAACCCGTGGTCACATCTTTATGAGAATTTATTCACGCATTTTGGGCACGGGCAGCTACCTGCCCGCACGCCGCCTGAGCAACGCCGACCTGGCCGCCGAGTTGGCGCAACAAGGGGTTGAAACCTCCGACGATTGGATCGTCGAGCGCACAGGCATCCGTGCCCGTCACTTTGCGGCCGACGAGCAAGGCTGCAGCGACTTGGCCACCGAGGCCGCCCGACAAGCGCTCAGCGCGTCCGGCTTGGCTGCGCAAGACATTGATTTGATCATTGTTGCCACATCGACCCCCGACATGGTGTTCCCATCGGTTGCGACCATGGTTCAACACAAATTGGGCGCGGCAGGTTGCCCCGCTTTCGACGTTCAGGCCGTGTGCAGCGGCTTCGTTTATGCATTGACCATTGCCGACGCGATGATCCAGTCCGGCTCCGCCAAACGGGCCTTGGTCATTGGTGCAGAAATCTTCAGCCGCATCCTCGACTTCAAGGACCGCACCACCTGCGTGTTGTTTGGTGATGGCGCTGGGGCGGTTGTGCTTGAAGCCTCGGACCAGCCCGGCATTTTGGCCACCGATTTGCATGCCGATGGCAAATACAAAGACATTTTGTGCGTGCCTGGCCACGTCAACCGTGGCAGCATTTTGGGTGACCCGGTGCTCAAGATGGATGGGCAGGCTGTATTTAAACTTGCGGTGGGCGTGCTCGAAGACACCGCTCGCGCCAGCTTGGCCAAGGCCAACTTGACCGATGCTGACATTGACTGGCTGATCCCGCACCAGGCGAATATCCGCATCATGCAAAGCACTGCGCGCAAGCTCAAGCTGGGTGCCGACAAGGTGGTGGTCACGGTGGATCAGCACGGCAACACCTCGGCCGCTTCGATCCCGCTGGCGCTGGACACCGCCGTGCGCGACGGACGCATCCAGCGCGGCCAAACCCTCATGCTCGAAGGTGTGGGCGGGGGCTTCACCTGGGGCTCGGTCCTCTTGCGTTATTGATCCGAGCTTGATTTGACAAGCCCGGGTCGGTGATGTGTGGTTCAGGCCAATTGACTGTCCCGGATTCTTTCCAGATTCAAAAAAATTTGCACATGACTTCATTTGCTTTTGTTTTCCCCGGTCAAGGCTCCCAATCGGTGGGCATGCTGGACGCTTGGGGCGACCACCCTGTGGTGCTAGAAACCCTCCAAGAAGCCTCTGACGCCCTGGGCGAAGACGTGGCGAGATTGATCCACGAAGGCCCCAAAGAAGCACTGGCCATGACCACCAACACCCAGCCCGTGATGCTGGTGTCGGCTGTGGCGGCTTACCGCGCCTGGTTGGCCGAAGGTGGCGCCAAGCCGTCCGTGGTGGCAGGCCACTCGCTGGGCGAGTACAGCGCCTTGGTGGCTTCGGGCGTGTTGACACTGGCGCAAGCCACCCCCTTGGTGCGCCTGCGCGCGGCTGCCATGCAAGAAGCTGTGCCGGTGGGTGTGGGTGCGATGGCTGCGATTTTGGGGCTGGCCTCGGACAAAGTCATCGAGGGCTGCAAAGAAGCCCAAGCCACATTTGCCGCAGACAGCGCCGAAGTGGTGGAAGCTGCAAACTTCAACGATGCGGGGCAAACCGTGATCGCGGGCAGCAAAGCGGCGGTGGACAAGGCTTGTGAAGTTTTGAAAGGCATGGGAGCCAAGCGTGCGCTGCTCTTGCCCGTGTCTGCGCCTTTCCACTCCAGCTTGATGAAACCCGCCGCTGAAAAGCTTCGCGAGAAGCTGGCCTCCCTGAATTTGGGCGCGCCGCAGATTCCAGTGCTCAACAATATTGATGTGGCCATCGAAACCGATGCCGACCGCATCCGCGATGCGCTGTACCGTCAGGCCTTTGGCCCGGTGCGCTGGGTCGAGTGCGTGCAGGCCATCAAGGCCCGTGGCGTGACCACTCTGGTGGAGTGCGGTCCCGGCAAGGTGCTGGCAGGCATGACCAAGCGCATCGATGCCGAATTGAATGGCCTAGCGCTGTATGACCCGGCCACCTTGGCCGAAGTGAAAGGACACCTCGCATGAGCGAAGCACAAAAACAAATAGCACTGGTCACTGGCGCATCTCGCGGCATTGGCGCATCCATTGCCTTGCACCTGGCCCAACAAGGCTATGTGGTCATTGGCACCGCCACCAGCGATGACGGTGCGGCCAAGATCAGCCAAACCTTGTCGGCTTTCCCCGGCAGCCGTGGAGCCAACTTGAATGTGACCGATGCCGCCGCTGGCGAGGCCCTGATCGACGCCATCGTGAAAGAGCACGGTGGCTTGCAGGTGCTGGTTAACAACGCCGGCATCACCCGCGACACCCTGGCCATGCGCATGAAAGACGACGATTGGGATGCGGTGCTCGACACCAACCTCAAGGCGGTGTTCCGCATGAGCCGCGCCGTGATCCGCCCCATGATGAAGCAGCGCTATGGCCGCATCATCAGCATCACCAGCGTGGTGGGCGCGTCGGGCAATCCGGGGCAGGCCAATTACGCCGCCGCCAAGGCGGGTGTCGCGGGCATGACCCGCGCGCTGGCCCGCGAGTTGGGCAGCCGAAACATCACCGTCAACTGTGTGGCCCCCGGTTTCATCGCCACCGACATGACGGCCAGCCTGCCCGAAGAACAACACAAAGCCTTGTTGGGCCAGATTCCTCTGGGCCACTTGGGGCAACCCGATGACATCGCGCACGCGGTGGCCTACTTGGCTGGACCAGGCGCTGGCTATGTCACCGGACAGGAATTGCATGTCAATGGTGGCATGTTCATGGCCTGATTTCCGGAACCCCCTTCCGGACAGGTAAAATCTTCTTTTTTCACAACCCTCAGAGGGACCCCATGAGCGATATCGAAGCACGTGTCAAGAAAATCATTGCCGAACAACTCGGCGTTGAAGAGTCACAAGTCACCAACGAAAAAGCCTTCGTGGCCGATCTGGGTGCCGACTCCCTGGACACGGTGGAACTGGTGATGGCACTCGAAGACGAGTTCGGCATCGAGATTCCTGACGAAGACGCAGAAAAAATCACCACGGTGCAAGCTGCGATCGACTACGCCCAAAGCAAGAAGGCCTGATCGACGATGACCCGGCGCCGCGTTGTTGTCACGGGTTTGGGATGCGTCAGCCCCGTGGGCAACACGGTCGCCGACGCATGGTCCAACCTGCTTGCCGGTCAGTCCGGCATTGGTCCCATCACCCGTTTCGATGCTTCGGCGATGTCTTGCCGCATCGCGGGTGAAATCAAGAATTTTGACCTCGAGTCCTACATCTCCGCCAAAGAGGCGCGGACCATGGACCGGTTCATCCATTACGGCATTGCCGCTGCAGCCCAGGCTATCCAGGATGCCGGTTTGCCCGCTGGCGAAGCTTTGGGTGAAGAAGAGGCTTGCCGCATCGGTGTGGTGATTGGTTCGGGCATTGGCGGTTTGCCGCTGATCGAAGAAACCCACATCGAGTACGTGGCGCGCGGTGCGCGCCGAATCTCCCCATTTTTTGTGCCGGCCTCGATCATCAACATGATTTCGGGCCATGTGTCCATGCGCCATGGGTTCAAGGGCCCCAACCTCGCCGTTGTGACTGCATGCACCACAGGCTTGCACAGCATCGGTGAAGCCGGTCGCTTGATCGAATACGGCGACGCCGACGTGATGATCGCCGGTGGCTCTGAGGGCACTGTGTCGCCATTGGGCGTGGGTGGCTTTGCCGCCATGCGCGCTTTGTCGACCCGCAATGACGACCCCACAGCAGCATCACGCCCTTGGGACAAAGACCGTGACGGTTTTGTGCTGGGCGAAGGCGCAGGTGTCATGGTGCTCGAAGAGTACGAACACGCCAAAGCCCGTGGTGCCAAAATTTATGCCGAGTTGGGTGGTTACGGCATGAGCGCTGACGCGGGTCACATGACCGCGCCCAGCATGGACGGCCCACGCCGCGCCATGCTGAACGCCATGCGCAATGCTGGCGTCAACGCCGACCAAATCGACTACCTGAACGCTCACGGCACCTCCACGCCGCTGGGTGACATCAACGAAACCAATGCCATCAAGGCGGCCCTGGGCGAACACGCTTACAAAACCGTGGTCAGCTCGACCAAGTCCATGACGGGTCACCTCTTGGGTGGTGCGGGCGGCATTGAAAGCGTGTTCACCGTGCTGGCGCTGCACCACCAAAAAGTGCCGCCCACGATCAACTTGGTCAACCCCGACCCTGAGTGCGATCTGGACTACTGTGCCAACACGGCGCGCGATCTGAAAATCGATGTGGCGCTGAAGAACAACTTCGGTTTTGGCGGCACCAACGGTTCCTTGGTGTTCAAACGCCTCTGACGACCCATCGGGCCAGGTTCAAGCCATGCACAACGCCCCGCCTGTGGTTTACCCGGTGGGGCGTTTTGCTGTGGGCCGGGTTGCGCTGGTGGCGGTCTGTGGGCTTTCGGCTGTGGGCATGCTGAGCTGGCAAAGCCTGACGTTGGCAGCAGGCTCCAGCTTGTGGGGCGCTTGGTGCTTGTGGGGAGTCTGTGCTTTGTCAGCTGCGCATTGGGGCCCGAGGCAAGCGCTCAAAGGTGGGCGTTTGGGCTGGAGCGGCGAAGCCTGGTTTTGGCAAGCCAATGCAGACTCGGCCGAGCAGGCCCAACCCGTGGCCGTCTCGCTGGGCCTGGACACCGGGCAAGGCCTGTTGTTATGGGTGCGAACCGTCGACGAGCAGGGCCGTGCGCAGGGTCTGCTGCAAAGCGCTTGGCTGCAGGCGGGTGCGATGCCCTCAAAGTGGCACGGATTTAGATGCGCTGTATATTCGCGCCCCAAGATGGCAGCGCTGTCCGACAAGGGCCTGCAAGAACGTCTTTGATGCGCCTTGAAACGGCTGCATTCACCCGCATCTGCCTGAAAGTTGCAATCTGGTTTTGACCGACACAAGGAGGCTTTTTGTGCTGAACAATAAATTCATGAAAACTGCTGCATCGGCCTGCATGGCCACGGCCCTGATGGCAGGTTGGGCCATGTTGCCCGCCACAACCGCCTTGGCGCAGGCCCCAGCTGCTGTGGTGCGTGGTTTGCCCGATTTCACAGACTTGGTGGAACAAGTCGGCCCCTCGGTGGTGAACATCCGAACCCTTGAAAAAGCGCGCCCCAGCACGCCCGGCGCTGGCGGGCAGGACGAAGAAATGCAGGAGTTGTTTCGCCGCTTTTTTGGCGTGCCCATGCCCAATGCACCACGCCAGGGTCCACGGCAAAACCGGCCCGATCAAGAAGCTCAGCCCCGGGGCGTGGGCTCCGGCTTTATTTTGAGTGCTGACGGTTTCATCATGACCAACGCCCATGTGGTTGAGGGTGCCGATGAGGTGATGGTGACCTTGACCGACAAGCGCGAATTCAAGGCGCGCATTGTGGGGGCCGACAAGCGCACCGATGTGGCGGTCGTGAAAATTCAGGCGACTGGCCTGCCCGCCGTGAAAGTGGGCGATGTCAGCCGTCTTCGTGTGGGCGAGTGGGTCATGGCCATTGGTTCACCTTTTGGCCTGGAGAACACCGTCACGGCGGGCATCGTGAGCGCCAAGCAGCGCGATACCGGTGACTACCTGCCCTTCATTCAGACCGATGTGGCCATCAACCCTGGTAACTCGGGCGGCCCGTTGATCAACATGCGCGGTGAAGTGGTGGGCATCAACAGCCAGATTTACTCCCGCTCGGGGGGCTTCATGGGCATCTCGTTCGCCATTCCCATGGACGAGGCCATGCGCGTGAGCGAACAGCTGCGCGCCTCTGGCCGGGTCAGCCGTGGTCGCATTGGCGTGCAAATTGCGCCCGTGACCAAAGAGGTGGCCGAGTCCATTGGCTTGGGCAAAGCGCAAGGCGTGCTGGTGCGCGGTGTTGAAGAGGGCTCGCCAGCTGAAAAAGCAGGCATTGAGGCGGGTGACATCATCACCCGCTTTGATGGCAAGCCCATTGAAAAACCCGCTGATTTGCCGCGTGCGGTGGGCAACACCAAGCCTGGAAGCCAAGTTTCTCTGACGGTGTTCCGTCGAGGCGCAACACAGGACCTGAAGGTCACAGTGGCCGAAATCGAGCCAGAAAAAGTGGCCGCTGCTGCACCCGAGAAAAAAGCTCCGCCCGTCAAGATCGCCCACTTGGGATTGAGCTTGAGTGACTTGAGCGATGCCCAAAAGAAAGAGGCGCGTGTGCGCGCAGGTGTGCGGGTGGATGCCGCAGCGGATGCGGCAGCACGGGCGGGCATTCGCGAGGGGGATCTGATCCTGGCGGTGGCCAACACCGAAGTCAGCTCGGTTCAGGTGTTTGAGTCGCTGATGGCGCGCATCGACAAGACCCGGCCGGTCAGTGTGCTGATCCGCAGGGGTGATGGGGCGCAATATGTGCTGATCCGACCAGCGCCTTGAACGATGTCAAGCCCGGCAGACCCTGAAACCCCTGTGGTTTTGGGGTTGTTGGGTCCAAGCGTCACATTTGAGGGTGTTCAAGCCAGTACCCAAAAATATTTGTGAAGTTTGTATTTGCTAACATTTTTGGGGCCTCATGCCGAATTTGGATAAAATCAGCCGTCTTGATCCGTCATTCATGGCATATAGAACAGGTCTGGATTCACCATGCGGGATTTGCCGCAAGTGTCCACCGATGATCCACAGACAGCCCACAAGTTGTTCATATTTTGGCAACACCATTTGTGGATAAGCTGTTGATAAGTTTCATGTTGCATTGCAGCAACGACCTGGCGAACCCGATAACGGGGCTGTGCGAATGGGCCAATTTGCCTACAATGAAGTCCCAACTATCGCAGTTGCCATTGATTGTTGGTTCAGGGCGCGTCGCTAACAGACGCGCCCTTTTTTCTTTTCTGGATCCTTGATCCACCAACACTTGCAGAACTTCCTTGATGAATCACATCAGAAATTTTTCGATCATTGCGCACATTGACCATGGCAAATCCACGCTGGCCGATCGCTTGATTCAGCGTTGCGGAGGTCTGGAAGCGAGGGACATGGAAGCCCAGGTGCTGGACTCGATGGACATCGAGAAAGAGCGCGGCATCACCATCAAGGCCCAGACCGCTGCGCTGCAATACAAAGCCCAAGACGGACAGGTTTACAACCTCAACCTGATCGACACACCTGGCCATGTGGACTTCTCTTATGAAGTAAGCCGCTCGTTGTCGGCCTGCGAAGGCGCTTTGCTGGTGGTCGATGCCAGCCAGGGCGTGGAAGCGCAGACCGTGGCCAATTGCTACACCGCACTCGACTTGGGCGTGGAAGTGGTCCCCGTCCTCAACAAGATGGACCTGCCCAACGCCGATCCGGAGAACGCACGCAGCGAAGTGGAAGACGTGATCGGCATCGACGCGACCGATGCGATTCCCTGCTCGGCCAAAACCGGCATGGGCATCGAAGAAATCCTCGAGGCTGTGGTGGCCCGCATTCCGCCGCCCAAAGGTAACCCCGACGCGCCTTTGCGCGCCATGATCATCGACAGTTGGTTCGACACCTATGTGGGTGTGGTCATGCTGGTGCGTGTGGTCGATGGCCAGTTGCTCAAAAACGAGCGCATCCGCATGATGGCCAGCAATGCGGTGTATGAAGCGGGCAGCTTGGGCGTGTTCACCCCTGCCAACCAGCCGCGTGAAGCGCTCAAAGCGGGCGAGGTGGGCTACATCATTGCGGGCATCAAAGAGTTGCAGGCAGCCAAGGTGGGCGACACGGTCACACTTGAAAAGAAGCTGCCCAACAACCTCGGGCCAGCCACCGAGGCCTTGCCTGGTTTCAAAGAGATCCAGCCCCAAGTGTTTGCCGGTTTGTACCCGACCGAGGCCAACCAATATGACGGCCTGCGCGACGCGCTGGAAAAGCTCAAGCTCAATGATGCGTCTTTGCATTACGAGCCCGAAGTCTCGCAAGCGCTGGGCTTTGGTTTCCGCTGCGGTTTTCTGGGTTTGTTGCACATGGAAATCGTGCAAGAGCGCCTGGAACGCGAGTTTGACCAAGACCTGATCACCACCGCGCCCAGCGTGGTGTACCAAGTGGTCCAGCCGGGTGGCGAAGTCGTCATGGTGGAAAACCCCTCCAAGATGCCCGACCAAGGCAAGCTGCAAGAGATTCGCGAGCCCATCGTCACGGTGCATTTGTACATGCCGCAGGACTATGTCGGCCCGGTGATGACACTTGCCAATCAAAAACGCGGTGTGCAGCTCAACATGGCCTACCACGGCCGGCAGGTCATGCTGACCTACGAGATGCCTTTGGGCGAAATCGTTTTGGACTTTTTTGACAAGCTCAAATCGGTCAGCCGGGGCTACGCGTCCATGGATTACGAGTTCAAGGAATTCCGGGCGTCCGACGTGGTGAAGGTCGACATTTTGCTCAACGGCGAGAAGGTCGATGCCTTGTCCATCATCGTTCACCGCTCACAATCACAGTACCGTGGTCGCGCGGTGGTGGCCAAGATGCGAGAGATCATCAGCCGCCAGATGTTTGACGTGGCCATTCAGGCGGCCATTGGTGCCAACATCATTGCCCGTGAAAGCATCAAGGCCTTGCGCAAAAACGTGCTGGCCAAGTGCTACGGTGGCGATATTTCGCGCAAACGCAAGCTGCTGGAAAAGCAGAAAGCCGGTAAAAAGCGCATGAAACAGATTGGCTCGGTCGAGGTGCCTCAAGAGGCGTTCTTGGCCATTTTGCAGGTGGAAGATTGATGCAGTTTTTAACGTCTTTGGTGCTGGCTGCATTTGTCGGGTATGCCGGCGGCTGGTATTTGGGTTTCATCGAGGGCAACTTTGCGCTGCTCTTGCTTTTGGCCACGGTGGTCACCGGCATTTATTGGCTGGCTGAGCGCTTCTTCTTTTTGCCTCAGCGCCAAAAAGCGGTGGCTCAACTCGAAGCCGAAACCGCCCAGCGCCGCGCCGAGTTGGCCAAAATGGGCATCGACAAGGTTGACACCGACATCCGTGAAAGCCGTGAAAAGCTGCTCATGCAGCCTTGGTGGCTGGACTGGACCGCCGGGCTCTTCCCGGTCATCGTGGTGGTGTTTGTGCTGCGCTCGTTCTTGTTCGAGCCCTTCAAGATCCCCTCGGGCTCCATGATCCCGACGCTGCACATTGGCGACCTGATCTTGGTGAACAAATTCCATTACGGCATCCGCCTGCCGGTGGCCAATACCAAGCTCACCGAAGGCACGCCCGTGCAGCGTGGCGATGTGATGGTGTTTCGCTACCCGCCCAAGCCCAGCGTGGACTACATCAAGCGCGTGGTCGGTGTGCCCGGTGACGAGGTGGCTTATCTGAACAAAAGCTTGACCATCAACGGCAAAGCCGTGCCTACCGAAGTGCTGCCGGACTTTTTTGACGAATCGACCATGCGCTATCACAAGCACCGCCGTGAAACCCTGGGGGCCAAGCCGCACCAAACGCTGCAAGACGATGACCGTCCGGCTTTTGTACCTGGTGCTGACCAGTTTGTCGGTCGCGAAAACTGCAACTACACCGTCGAAGGCGTGACCTGCAAGGTGCCCGCAGGACACTATTTCATGATGGGCGACAACCGGGATAACTCGCTGGACTCGCGTTACTTCGGCTTTGTGCCGGATGCCAACATCGTGGGCAAAGCCTTCTTCGTGTGGATGAACTTTGGCAACCTCAAGCGCATTGGCGCTTTTGACTGAGGTGGGCGTGGCCAATCCCTCAGCTTTGTCCGAATTGCAAATCCGGCTGGGCTACGCCTTTCGCCAGCACGCTTTGCTGCAGCAAGCGGTCACGCACCGCAGCTTCAGCGCCGACCACAACGAGCGCCTGGAGTTTTTGGGTGATTCGGTGCTCAACCTCTCGGTCGCGCACATGCTGTACGCCCAACTGGCTAATTTGCCCGAAGGCGATTTGTCTCGGGTGCGGGCCAACCTGGTCAAACAAGACACCTTGCACCAACTGGCCAAAAACCTGGATTTGCCTGCCGTGATGCGATTGGGTGAGGGCGAGATGCGCTCGGGCGGTCAAAACCGTCCGTCGATCTTGGCCGATGCCCTGGAAGCGATCATTGGTGCGGTGTATCTGGACGGTGGCTACAAGGACGCGCAGGCCTTGGTCGAGCGCCTGTTTGCTCAGGTCGACATCAAACCCGACATGCAAGCCGTGGGCAAAGACCCCAAGACCGAACTGCAAGAGTGGCTGCAAGGGCGCAAGCTCGCGCTGCCCAAATACACCGTGGTCGGCACCTCCGGCGCGGCGCACCGCCAACAATTCGAAGTTTCTTGCGAAGTGACCGAATTGCGCCAAACCCAACAAGGCTCGGGCGCATCGCGTCGCGCGGCCGAACAAGCAGCGGCAGCCGCCATGCTGCAGACCCTGAAATCTGAAAGCGCCGCATGAGCACCGATAAAAAAACGCCTGAAACTGAACGCACGCCGCAAGAGCAAACCATGCGCCGCCCCGTTCAAATTGCGGGCGTGACCATTCAGCCACGCGATGCATCCGAAGACGCCGCCTTGCCTCCGGTCGCTGCCGCCCCCGCGCCTGTGCCAGTGGAAGGCCAGCGCTGCGGCCTGGTGGCCATTGTCGGAAAACCCAACGTGGGCAAGTCCACCTTGCTCAACGCCCTGGTGGGCCAAAAAATCAGCATCACCTCACGCAAGGCCCAAACCACGCGCCACCGCATCACCGGCATCCGCACTCAGGGCGCTGCCCAATATGTGTTTGTCGATACCCCCGGTTTTCAGACCATCCACGGTACCGCACTCAACAAGTCGCTGAACAAAACCGTGGTGGGTGCCGTGAGCGATGTGGACCTGGTGCTGTTTGTGGTCGAGGCGGGCAGCTTCACCACGGCCGACGCTAAAGTCTTGGCCCTGCTCAAACCCGGTATTCCCGTCTTGCTGGTGGCCAACAAGCTCGACAACGTGCACCGACGTGGCGACATCGCGCCTTGGTTGCAAAGCATGCAAGAGCGGCACGCTTTCACCGAGTTTGTGCCCATGTCGGCCAAGCAGCCCAAGGACATCGTGCGCTTGCTCGACATTTGCGAAAAATACCTGCCCGAGCAGCCTTGGTGGCATGCCGAAGACGAACTCACCGACCGCAGCGAGAAGTTCCTCGCCAGCGAAATGGTGCGCGAAAAACTCTTCCGTTTGACAGGGGACGAGCTGCCTTACACCTCCACCGTGGTGATCGACAAGTTCGAAGAAGAAGCGGGCCGCACCTCCAAACGCATGCTGCGCATTGCGGCCACCATCGTGGTCGAGCGCGAAGGCCACAAAGCCATGGTGATCGGTGACAAGGGCGAAAAGCTCAAGCGCATCGGGACCGAAACCCGCGTCGAGCTGGAAAAGCTGCTGGACGCCAAGGTCTTCATCGAGCTTTGGGTCAAGGTGCGTTCGGGCTGGGCCGACGACGAAGCCCGCGTGCGCAGTTTCGGTTACGAGTAACGCCTGCTTCAATGGCCTCCAAGCGGATCGCAGACGAGCCAGCTTATGTGCTGCACCGCTACGACTGGAGCGAAACCAGCCTGATCCTCGAAGTCTTTACCCGCCACCACGGCCGGGTGGCTTTGGTGGCCAAGGGGGCCAAGCGCCCGACATCGAGCTTTAGGCCTGTGCTGCTGCCTTTGCAGCCTTTGTCGCTGGCTTTTGGTGGCGACGGCGATATTCGCACGCTCAAATCGGCCGAATGGGTGGGCGGGCATGTCATGCCCACGGGCGAGGCCCTGCTGTCGGGTTATTACCTCAATGAACTGCTCATGCGCCTGACCGCGCGCGATGACCCGCACCCAGCTTTGTTCGAGGTCTATGCCGCCGCCGTGCGTTTGCTGGCCAGTGGCGACCCCGACGCCCTGCAGTGGGCCTTGCGCGGCTTTGAGTTGTTGCTGCTGCGCGAAATGGGCCTGTTGCCCGCCCTGAACCTGCAGACCCTGACGCTCAAACCCTTGTCGCCCACCGACAGTTATGCCTTGGTGCCCGAGGCGGGGCTGCAGTGGGTCAGCGATGATCCGCGCCACGCCTTGCGCGGCGAACAATGGCTGGCGCTGCACGCGGCGCTGGCGTCCCCCAGCCCCTTGGCGGCTTTGCTGCGCGAATGCGCCGACCTGCTGGTGCAACTGCAGCGCCCCTTGCGCCTCATGCTCAACTACCATTGCGGTGTGGGCGCGTTGCGCACCCGCCAAATGATGCTGGACTTGCAAACCTTATGAATACCTCCATGACCACTACTTCCCAACGCGTGGCCTTGTCGGTCAACGTCAACAAAGTCGCCTTGTTGCGCAACTCGCGCCACTTGGGCATCCCGAGCGTTGCCCGCGCAGCCGAGCTGTGCCTGCAAGCGGGCGCCAACGGCATCACCATCCACCCCCGGCCCGATGAGCGTCACATCCGCGCCAGCGATGTGCCTGAGCTCCACGCGCTCATGCAGGCCTGGCCCGAGCGCGAATTCAACATCGAAGGCAACCCCTTCCACAACCTGATGGACCATGTGCGTGCGGTGCGCCCGCACCAGGTGACCTTTGTGCCCGACAGCGAAGGCCAGTTCACCAGCGACCACGGCTGGACTTTTCCGCAAGATGCTGAGCGCTTGAAGCCATTGATCGACGAATGTAAGTCTCTGGGGGTGCGCGTGAGCCTGTTCATGGACCCGATCCCGGAACAAATGGCCGATGCCCGCGCCGTAGGTGCTGACCGGGTGGAGCTGTACACCGAGCCCTATGCGGCCACCTGGGGCACGCCAGAGAACGCCGCCCAGCTGCAGCGTTATGCCGATGCTGCGCAAGCCGCACTGGCTGCGGGCTTGGGTGTGAACGCCGGACACGATCTGAACCGCGACAACCTGCCCGCCTTTGTGGCGGCCGTCAAAGGCCTGCAAGAAGTCTCGATCGGCCACGCCTTCATGGCCGATGCGCTGGAGCTGGGTTACGCCGCCACGGTACAAGCGTATTTGGCCTGCCTGCAAAAATGATCTACGGCATCGGCACCGACATCTGCGACATCCGCCGCATCCGGGCCAGCCTGGACAAGCACGGCGAGCGTTTTGCCGCCAAGGTGCTGTCTGACGCCGAAATGGCCACTTGGAAAGCCCGCAGCGCCCGCTGGCCCGAGCGCGGTGTGCGCTACTTGGCCACCCGTTTTTCGGCCAAAGAGGCTTTCAGCAAAGCCATTGGCATGGGCATGCGCATGCCCATGACCTGGCGATTGTGCGAGGTGGCCAAGCTGCCCAGTGGTCAGCCGGTCATCGTGCTGCATGGGGTGCTCAAAGAATGGTTTGAAGCCAAGCAGCTCAGCGCTCACATCACCGTGACAGACGAGTCCGAATACGCCGCGAGTTTTTGCGTGGTCGAGACCCAAGGCCCACCGCACCCTTGATTTGCCGCGCAGGCGCCCCACATTGAATGGACTTCCCATGACACTGCACGCCCCCCTGATCATCGACATTGCCGGCACCACTTTGACCGAGGTGGACCGCCTCCGCTTGGCGCACCCGCTGGTGGGCGGCATGATTTTGTTTAGCCGCAACTGGCACAGCCGTGCGCAGCTCACTGAGTTGTGTGCCGACATCAAAAGCATCCGAAGTGATCTGCTGATCGCGGTGGACCACGAAGGCGGTCGCGTACAGCGCTTTCGCACCGACGGCTTTACCCATTTGCCAAGCATGCGCGCCTTGGGCGAGTTGTGGTCACTCGACGACAAAGGCCAACCCGGCTCGGGTGTGCTGAAGGCCTGCGAAGCAGCCACTTCGGCAGGCTTTGTGCTGGCCAGCGAGTTGCGCGCCTGTGGTGTGGACTTCAGCTTCACGCCCGTGCTAGATCTGGACCATGGTGAAAGCGGTGTCATTGGCGATCGCGCCTTTGCACGCGATCCGCGCGTGGTCAGCCTCTTGGCCCGCAGCCTGATGCAAGGCCTGCTGCAAGCGGGCATGGGTAACTGCGGCAAGCATTTTCCGGGGCACGGCGCGGTCAAGGCCGATTCGCACACCGACATCCCGGTGGATAGGCGAAGCCTGAAAGCCATCCTGGCCGACGATGCAGCGCCTTACCCGTGGCTGGGCAGCGTGCTCACCGCTGTGATGCCTGCACACGTCATTTACAGCCGGGTCGACGGTCGGCCCGCCGGTTTTTCCAAGCGCTGGCTGCAAGACATTCTGCGCGGCCAGATGCGCTTTCAGGGCGCGATTTTCAGTGACGATTTGTCCATGGCCGGGGCCCGCCAGGTGCAGGGCCAAAGTCTGAGCTACACCGAAGCGGTGCGGGCAGCACTGGATGCGGGCTGCGATCTGGCCTTGCTGTGTAACCGCTCGGTTGGCGGCGGGGCCGAGCTGGACCAGGTGCTGAACGAGCTGGCCGAAGCTGCCGTCAAAGGCCACTGGTTGCCCAGCGAGGTGAGCGAGGAACGCCGCATGGCGCTTTTGCCCAACGCCGTTGCCAGAGATTGGGAGTCCTTGGTGCGTTCGGCCGATTACATGCGGGCACTGGATTTGTTACCGTGATCTCTTTGAATTTCAATACACGCAAGTGAACACCATGGGCAGGCTGCTTTTTAAATTGTTTTTGGCTTTTTTCGGACTGGTGCTGCTGCTGGGCATGCTGTTGTTCTTGCTCGTCTATATCGCCTGGGCCAGCCTCCGCTGGTTGATGACTGGACAAAAGCCGCAAGTGGCGGTGGTCTGGCAGCGCTACCGCGAGATGCGCCGGGGCGGCATGTGGCAGCAGACGGCCTCGCGGCCCCCATCTGGATCGGTCGACGATGTGGTGGACGTGGAAGTTCGTGAAGTTCGTCCCGACAACGACCCGATCAAGCGGCTGAGATGATCCGTTGGGTGAGCTTGTGGCTGAGTGCCGTCATGCTGGCGGGCTGCGCCAGCGGGCAACTTCCTTGGGGGGCTACTCGGCAACTGCAAGAACTGCAGGCCGATCTGGCGCAAATCGCCAAGGCCGCAGAGAGTCCCTTGCCATCGGGCTATGTGATCAAAGTGCATGTTCAGGGGAAACAGGTTTTCAGTCGGCACGTAGGCTTGGCTTCGGCCGAAATGGGTCAATCGATCCACGACGAGACCGTGTTCGAATTGGCCTCTTTGTCCAAGATTTTCACGGCCCTGGCGGTGATGCAATTGCATGAGCAAGGACGTTTGGCGATGGACCAGCCTCTGGGCCGGTACCTGAGCGATTTGCCTGAGACCTGGTCTGGACTGACCACGCACCAATTGCTGTCGCACCAATCGGGTCTACCGGACCTGCTCAACCTTTGGCCACGCAAGCGGCTCGATGGTCTGGACTTTGGGGCCGTGTTGGCGCATTTCCGGAATTCTCCCGCACTGCTGTTTAGCCCAGGCACACAAGCGGCGTACAGCAACACCAATTACATGCTTCTGGCACATTTGGTGTCCCAGGTTTCGGGGCTTGATTTTGGTGAGTACCTGCAGCGCCATGTGTTCGAGCCAGCCGGCATGACGTCGAGTTCGGTGCTGGACGCGTGGCCTCTTTGGGTGGGCCAACTGGCCCTGCCTTATGCCCTCGAGGGCAAGGTGCATGGCATTGATTACGAATTGATGGGTGCCATTGGACAAAAGGGCAGCATGCGGGATCTGGAACACTTCATGCAGGCGCTGTGGCAGCACAAACTGGTTCAGGCCCAAACTCTGGATTTGATGATGAAGCCCCATGCCGAGTTTTCCGATGGCAAGCGTTACGGCTACGGCTGGTTCATCGGCCGCTTGGGCGGCTGGGCGGGGCTGTCAGGTAGTTTGCCAGCTCATGCTGTGGGTCACACCGGTCGCTTGGGCGCATTTCGCACCGCCTTGTACTTCAACCGGGAGCGGCGTTTTCAGTTGATCATGCTCTCCAATGGCGGGCCGCGTACAGAAAAGCTGCTGACGCTGTTCCTGCAAACAACCCGCGACCGTCTGGAGTGAGCTGAGTCCGTTTATTCCTGCACGTGCCGCAAGGCCGGGAACAAGATCACATCGCGGATGCTGGCGCTGTCGGTCAGCAGCATCATCAGGCGGTCGATGCCGATGCCGCAGCCGCCGGCGGGCGGCATGCCGTATTCAAGGGCCCGCACAAAGTCGTGGTCGTAGTACATGGCTTCGTCGTCGCCGTCGTCTTTGGCGGCCACTTGGGCTTGGAAGCGTGCGGCTTGGTCTTCGGCATCGTTCAGTTCGCTAAAGCCATTGCCGAACTCGCGGCCCGTGATGTAGAGCTCAAAGCGCTCGGTCACTTCGGGGCGTGTGTCGTTGGCGCGGGCCAGCGGTGAGATTTCGGTCGGGTGCTCCATGATGAAGGTGGGCTCCCAGAGCTTGTCTTCCACGGTTTCCTCAAAGTAGAACAC